>CAMGDK010000137.1 GCA_946042285.1 uncultured Clostridia bacterium
CGAAATCTGTCTGATCAAGCCTTTGACCGATAGCCATAATTACGCTGTCAAGCTCAATATATTCTGTTTTACCCTCAACGGCAACAGGCTTTCTTCTGCCCGAAGCGTCAGGCTCACCAAGCTCCATAACCTGAAGAGTCATGCCGCTCACCTTGCCGTCGTTTGAGTGAATTTCAATAGGATTGGTGAGGAATTTGTAAATTACGCCCTCTTCCTCCGACTCCTTGATTTCAATTTCCTCGGCAGGCATTTCGTTTCTTGTTCTTCGGTAAACAACATAAACCTCTTTTGCGCCAAGACGAACTGCAGTTCTGCAAGCATCCATGGCAGTGTTGCCGCCGCCGCAAACCGCAACTCTTTCGCCTATATTAACAGGATTGCCCTGAATTACGCTGCGAAGAAAGTCGATACCGCCGTAAACGCCCTCGGCGTCCTCACCCTTAACTCGCATCGGAGTAGATTTCCATGCGCCCGGTGCAAGAATAACTGCATCGTTGACTGACTTGAGCATGTCAAGGGTAATATCCTTGCCGAGCTTAACATTGTTACAAAGTTTAACTCCTGTTTTTTCAATAATTGCAATCTCACTGTCAAGCACAGCCTTTGGCAAGCGGTATTCGGGAATACCGTAGCGGAGCATACCGCCCATTTTATCCATCATGTCAAAAACTGTTACCTCGTGACCTAACACACGAAGATAGAGTGCCGCACTCAAGCCGGCAGGACCTCCGCCTACGATTGCAACCTTTTTTCCTGTCGGAGCTGCACATTCGGGAACATAGGACTCACCGTTCAAATCAACATCTGCCGCAAATGCCTTAAGCTGAGCAATGTTGATAGGCTCCTCAACCTTGCCTCTCCTGCATGCCTTTTCACACGGATGCGGACAAACTCTGCCGATTGAAGCAGGAAGCGGAATTTTATTCTTTATGAGCTTATTTGCCGCCTCAAATTCACCGTTTGCAATAAGACCTACATATCCCTGACAATCCGTGCTTGCAGGACACGCGAGCTGACACGGAGCGATACAGTCGCCGTCGTGCGCCGACATAAGAAGCTCCATAGCTATTTTACGGGACTCGATAACTCTTTCGCTTTCGGTATTGATAACCATGCCGTCTGCCGCTTTTGCAGAGCATGAACGCAAAAGCTTTGGAACACCCTGCGCCTCTACAACGCAGAGTCCGCATGCGCCGTAAACCTCGACTGCCTCGTCGTAGCAAAGAGTCGGGATATATATTCCGTTCATTCTTGCAGCCTCAAGAATTGTACTGCCGGCAGGAGCAGTAATTTCTTTGCCATTAATTGTAAGCTTGATATTTTCCATTATTACGCTCCTCCTTATTTCTTAATTACTGCACCGAATTTGCAGCTGTCAAGGCACTTGCCGCACTTGATACAAGCATCGGCATCAATTGTGTGCGGATTTTTAACCGTGCCGCTGATTGCGCCGACAGGACAGTTTCTTGCACAAAGAGTACATCCCTTACAAGCGCTTTCATCAATAGAATATGTTACAAGCTCTGAGCACTCACCTGCCGGACAGGATTTATCCTTAATGTGAGCCTCGTATTCATTTCTAAAGTATTTGATTGTTGTAAGAACAGGATTTGGTGCTGTTTGACCGAGACCGCAAAGAGCGCCGTCCTTGATGCCGTAGCAAAGCTCCTCAAGAAGCTCAATATCTCCGTCCTTACCCTCACCCTTTGTAATTCTTGTGAGGATTTCAAGCATTCTTGTTGTACCGATACGACAGTGAATACACTTGCCGCAGCTTTCCTTTGCAGTAAAGTCAAGGAAGAATTTTGCCATACCGACCATGCATGTGCTTTCGTCCATGACAACCATACCGCCCGAGCCCATGATTGCGCCTGTTGCGCCGAGAGCCTTGTAATCAATAACGGTGTCGATAAGCTCTGCAGGAATACAGCCGCCTGACGGGCCGCCCATCTGCACTGCCTTAAATTCCCTGTCGCCCTTCATTCCGCCGCCGATGTCAAAGATTACATCGCGCAGAGTTTTGCCCATAGGGATTTCCACAAGACCGCTTCTTTTAACCTTACCGGTTACTGCAAATACCTTTGTACCCTTTGAGCCCTCTGTACCCATAGCGGCAAACGCCTCGCCGCCGTTGTTGATAATCCAGCTGACATTTGCAAAGGTTTCAACATTGTTGATGTTTGACGGCTTTCTCCAATAACCGCTCTGTGCAGGGAACGGCGGCTTAAGCCTTGGCATACCTCTGTGTCCCTCGAGCGACTCGATAAGTGCAGTTTCCTCACCGCAAACGAATGCACCTGCGCCTGCCTTGATTGTCATGTGACAGCTAAAGTCAGTGCCGAAAATATTATCACCGAGATAGCCTGCCTCCTCAGCCTGACGGATTGCCCTTTCAAGTCTTTTGATGGCAAGCGGATATTCCGCTCTTACATATACTACTGCATTTCCTGCACCGATTGCGTAAGCACCGATAAGCATGCCCTCGATAAGATTGTGCGGGTCGGACTCGATAACCGCTCTGTCCATGAATGCACCCGGATCGCCCTCGTCGGCATTACAGATAAGGTATTTTTCTTCGCCCTCGCTCTGTCTTGCAGCGTTCCACTTAAACCATGTCGGGAAGCCTGCCCCGCCACGACCTGCAAGACCTGACACTTTAATTGTTTCGATAACATCCTCGGGAGTCATTTGCGTTACTGCTTTCCTAAGTGCAGTATAACCGTCTGCCTCAACAAACTCTTCAAGCTCATCGGGGTTGATAATTCCGCAACGGCGAAGAGCAATTCTTGTTTGCTTTTCAAGGAATGACTTATCCTCATCCGATACTAATAAATCTGCGATAGCGTTTTCATCGCCTGTTTTGGCATACTGTGCAATTTTGTCAGCGTCATTCTCTGTTACACGAACAAGACGCTTAACCTCACAGCCGTCCTCATAAATATCAACAATCGGCTCAAGATAGCACATACCGATACAGCCTGCGATTGTGAGCACGGCACCATTTAAATCCTTTGTCAAAAGAGCCTGTCTGACCTTTTCTGCACCTGCTGCAATACCGCAGGAGCCTTGACCAACTACTATTTTCATCATTCAGCCTCCCTTAATTCACGAAGTATTTGCCTTGTTTTTTCAGGTGTTAATGAGCCGTAGGTGTCCTCGTTTATCATCATAACCGGTGAAAGCGAGCAACAGCCAAGGCATGCCACACATTTGAGAGAGAAAAGACCGTCCTTTGTTGTTTCTCCGTCGGAAATTCCAAGCTCCTCGTTTATTGTTTTAAGGATAAGCTCGCTTGAGTTAACATGACACGCCGTACCCTGACAAAGCATGATAAGATATTTGCCGACCGGCGTGAGTCTAAACTGAGTGTAGAAGGTTGCAACACCCATTATCTCACTTTCGGCAATACCTGTGCGTGAGCTGATGTACTCAATAGCCTCCTTAGGCAAATAGCCGTAAATATCCTGTGTTTTTTGTAATATTGTAATAAGTGAGCCTTTAACCTCGGCAAGCTCGTCGAGAACTCCCTCAATTAAAGATATATCAATCTTATTCACCCAAAGCACCTCCGTTTTGTGATTGAGAATTATTTTGTAATAATCAGTCGCCTATTATAATACCTGTCTCTTATAC
>CAMGDK010000138.1 GCA_946042285.1 uncultured Clostridia bacterium
GATTGCCTCTTGTCTCGTGGGCTCGGAGATGTGTATAAGAGACAGATTAAAGACTGTTGAGGTGAACAAATGCAAGCAAAGGAAAAGAGGAAAATCGGCGCAAAAGCAGTAATGGCAATCATTTTGCTTCTTGCGATAATCGCAGTCGCGGTGACAGTTGGATTGGCGGTTAAGCCAAAGGAAAGCAGCTTTGACTACAATTTCGAAAAAAGCGTAGCATGCGGGATTGATGTGTCCGAGCATAACGCGCAAATCGACTGGAAAAGGGTAAGCAGCAATATAGATTTTGCATTTATAAGAGTTGCATATCGAGGATACGGAAGTGGCAATATAGTTGAGGACTCGCTTGCTAAAAAGAATTTTAAATCAGCCAACAGGGCAAAGATTCCTGTCGGTGCATATTTTTATTCACAGGCAATCACTGAGGAGGAGGCTCGCGAAGAGGCAGAATTTGCAATTAGGTTCATTAGGCACTACGATGTTGAGCTTCCCGTTGTGATTGATTTCGAGTATGCGTTTGATGAAAACGGCGAGCATACCGGCAGACTGAACGACGCAGATAATTCGCGTGAGGAAAACGCAAGGATAATAAACGCATTTTGTGATTCGGTTAAAAAGGCAGGATATACACCGGGTATATACGCCTCGTCATCGGTTTTTGAGGATAGGATTGATTACAAATTGCTTGATAAATCGGCGGTTATTTGGGTTGCCGATTACAGCTCGGATGTAAGCCGTGATATAGGCTATGATATATGGCAGTATTCAAGGACGGGCGAGTGTGACGGAGTAGATAGCAGCGCGGTTGACTTGAATTATTGGTACAGTAAAAGGCAGTAAGAAAGGAATAGCATAATGAAAAAATTAACTAAATTATTATCGGTATTATTAGCACTTGCTTTAGTCTTACAAATTCCGTTTGTTGCAGGTGCGCAGGTGTCACTCAAGAGTAAATACACAAACACCGTATATACTCACTCATCTGCTTTTGACGGATATGACATTGTATATGGTATTGATGTGTCACAGCATAACGGCACGATTGATTTTAAAAAGGTTAAAAACGACGGAATTGAATATGTTTTTATAAGAGTAGGATATACAGGCTACACAAAGGCAAAATTCTCTCTTAATTATGACAGGAATTACAAGACATATTTTAACGACGCTAAGGCAGCAGGCTTAAAGGTCGGAGCTTACTGGTATTCACAGGCGCTCAACACAAACGAAGCCACACAGGAGGCAAAAAAGCTTATCGAAGGACTGGGCGGAATTGAGCTTGATTTGCCGGTTGCGTATGACTATGAATTTGCATGCACAAGCGACGGAAGACTTGACAGTGCAAATCTTTCAAAGGCGCAAAAAACCGCAAACGCCTTAGCCTTCCTTGACACTGCTTCGGCGGCAGGATACGACGGATGCCTTTATGCAAGCGAAAACTTTTTGAAAACTCAAATGAACGCAGGCGAGGTTGCGGAGCTTTATCCGGTATGGCTTGCAAACTATTCAACAAAAACATCCTATACAGGCTCCTACGAATATTGGCAGCACACATCAAAGGGTAAGGTTGACGGCATCAGTACAAACTGTGATGTTAATTTCAGATATGTTGATAACAGAAGCATAAAGCTTGAAAATCAAACCTACACAGGTGCACCGATAACACCTCAGCCTCTTGTAATTGACGAAGGGAAAAACATTATCCTCACAAATAATGTTGATTATTTGCTTACCTATGAAAACAACATAGGCGTAGGCACAGCAACGATTATTGCAACGGGAATCGGCGCTTATGCAGGATTTGAAAAAAGGTATTCCTTTGAAATTGTCCCCGATGCAGTTAAATCACTTACATATATTTCATGCACTGACACAACATTGAGCTATAGCTGGGATGCGGTAGCAGGTGCATCGCAGTATAAGATTTATGTAAATAACAATACTGCCGGCACATCATTTACAACTGTTGTTAACACAAACAGCGCAACGCTTTCAAATCTTACCTGCGGTAATCAGTATTCGGTTAAGGTTTGCGCAGGTATAAGCAAAGCAAACGGCGGTATCAAGTGGGGAGAATATTCTGCCGTTGATGTAAGAGAAACATCAGGCAGCGTTGTATCAGGTCTTGCGGTTAAATCTCAAAGTACAAGCGCGATTAGAATTCAGTGGAACAAGATTGTTTCCGCTGACGGATACAAGATTTATATGAAAAATGATACCGATGCGTATGATGAGATTGCAGCTGTTGATCGAGGCACATCATCATATAAGGTAGATGATCTTCAAGCAGGTACAATTTATTATTTCAAGGTTGCCGCCGTTGTCGGTGAAGAGGTCGGAACCCCGAGCAGCGCCATCAAGGCAGTTACAAAGCCTAAAAAGGTTACAATCAGCAAGGTGAAAAGTCCATCAAAAAAGAAAATAAAGATTGATTGGAAGAGCATGTCGGCTTCGGGCTATCAAATTCAGTGGTCCACATATAAGGATTTCTCTAAAAACTATAAGAGCACAACTGCCAAGTCAAGTGCAAAAAGCAAGACTATCAAGACTGCTCAAAGCAAGAAGAAATACTATGTAAGAGTCAGAGCGTACAGACTTCAAAACGGCAAAAAAATATACGGTAAATGGTCGTCAACCAAATCCGTAACAACAAAATAAATACA
Organism: uncultured Clostridia bacterium; assembly: GCA_946042285.1. GTDB lineage: Bacteria > Bacillota > Clostridia > Oscillospirales > Acutalibacteraceae > Eubacterium_R. The sequence goes on from CAMGDK010000138.1 coordinate 2,664, forward strand.
ATTAGTATAAAATATCACATAAATTCCCATAAATTATTACAACCATGTACAAGTAGGGACAGTCCCTACTTGTACATGGTTGCTTTTATTCACATTCGCAAATATTTTTTCTTGTTTGCAGAATTGCCGACGGGGTGACGGAAAATTCGTCAAGTCCCCATTCTATAAGCTTTGGGATGAGCCGTTCGTCTGCGGCAGCCTCTCCGCACATGCCAACCGTGATACCTGCTTTTTTTGCATTTTTTACAGTCATTTCAATAGCGCGTAAAACGGCAGGCTGCATAGCATCATAAAGGTGCGAGATGTTAGCGTTGCCGCGGTCAACTGCCATTGTGTAGCCGGTCAAATCATTTGTGCCGATAGAGAAGAACGAAACCTCCCTTGCAAGAATATCGCTGATAAGTGCCGCCGACGGTGTTTCAATCATAACTCCGAGCGGCACTTTTTCATATTTCAAGCCCTCGCGTTCAAGCTCGTCTTCACATTCCCTAATGAGCTCCTTTGCACGCAAAACCTCACCAAGAGTAGTTACCAGCGGAAGCATAATCTTAATATCGCCATACTGCGCGGCACGCAAAATTGCACGAAGCTGTTTTTTGAAAAGGCTTGGATTGTCAAGGCAGTAGCGTATAGCTCTGTGCCCAAGGAATGGGTTTTCCTCTTTATCCATTTTAAGGTAATCAACCGCCTTGTCGCCGCCGATGTCAAGAGTCCTGATAATAACCTCCTTGCCATCCATTGCCTTTGCAACGGTTGAGTAAGCCTCAAACTGCTCCTGCTCGCTTGGCTCATGCTCTCTGTCCATAAACAGAAACTCTGTCCTGAAAAGACCGATGCCCTCGCCGCCGTTTTGAATAACATTTTGAGCATCCTCTGCCTTGCCGATGTTTCCGTAAACCTTTTTTACAATGCCTGATTTTGTAACAGACGGCTTGCCGAAGTATTCGTT
>CAMGDK010000139.1 GCA_946042285.1 uncultured Clostridia bacterium
GCATAAGAGCCTTGGCGATTGAGTGAGCGCTCTCCATGCACAGAAAGCCGTTAACATTATCCTCAACACCCTCTGCGGCACAGCTGTCTCTCACAAGCAGGCACGGAGTTGCACAAGCCGCCGCTTCTTTAACGACAAGTCCGTTTGTGTCAAATGTAGAGGGGAAAAGTAAGATGTCGGAAATGCTGTAATAATCAACAATTTCGTTTCGATCAAGAATTTTGCCGGTCCAAATGACATTGTCGGCAAGTCCTGCTTTTTTTATATATCTTTTGATAGCATGCTCATCTGCGCCGAATCCAAGCATGATAAGCCTAAAATCCTTGCCGTCCTTTTTGATTTTACTACAAGCATCAAGAATTAAATCAATATTCTTATACCAAATCATTCTGCCTGCATATATGAAAATCGGAACATTACAAGGAATGCTGAGCCTTTTCTTAATATCATCAATTTCCTGTTGAGATTTGTTTGTAATCGGTAGATCACAACCGTTTGGCATGACGATGTAATCGCCTGTGTAGCCGATTTTCCTGAGTGAGTCAACCGAACCCTTGCTCGTAACCCAAACCTCATCGGCGGCGTTGATGTTGTTGAGCAGGAAGTGATAAGCAAAGTCCTTTGCAGGCTTTGTCGGTATTCTACGCTCAATGTCATATTCATACTTTGTATGATATGTTAATACAACAGGAATTTTTTTCTTTTCAACTACTCGTCTGAAATAGTAGCTTGTTGCAAGCGGAGCATGAGAGTGAAGCAAATCAAAGTCCATGTCGATGATTGCCTGATGAAGCTCATCCTTGAACGGCCATCCTATGCTGTATCCTTCCCTTGAAGGAACCCACCAGCTTTTATAACGAAAAATTTTGTAGTTATATTTGTGATCCTGCTGATTAGGGTTTTTAGGAGTGATTACAATTGCTTCACCGTGATTTTTATTTATATGATATGCGTAGTTTTGTGCAACATTGCTTATTCCGTCGGTGGTTGGCGGGAAAGCGTCGGTGCCTACGCCGATTTTTAGCTTTCTTTCCACTTTTGATACCTCGTCAATTAGGTTGAGTGTATTTTACCACAAATAATCATCAATGTAAATAAGCATAGCCATTTCTTTATATATACTTTACTATTGGTGTGATAGGTGTGTAATTTTCCGTTGAGTTTTACAAAATTTTACTTGATAATACTTATAAAATATTTTATAATGACTGTTGTATAATACATAGGAGGGATACTATGTCACCAACCTATTCTGTTTCGCTTGAAAAGATTATAGATTTTCACAAGCTTGAAACTGTTTATTTGCCTAAGCCGGCAGATGAAATCATGATAAAAACAAGTGAAATTAACAGACCGGGTATAGTTTTAACCGGCTATACCGATTATTTTGATCCGCTTAGAATACAAATTCTCGGATGGACAGAGCTTGGATTTCTTCTTAATATGAGCGACGACGAAAGAGATAAGGCTCTTGGCTATTGGCTTGGACTTAAGCCGGCAGCCGCTGTTGTCACAAGAGGGCTTGAAATTCCCGATTATTTCATCAGGGAATGTAAAAGATATGAGGTTCCGCTTCTTAAAACCGACGAGGAAACATCACCGTTTCTGGCAGCGCTTATTGCATTTCTTAATGCAGAGCTTGCACCGCGAATTACCCGCCACGGAGTTTTGGTTGAGGTTTACGGCGAGGGTGTTCTCATCACAGGTGAGAGCGGCGCAGGCAAGAGCGAGGCGGCTATTGAGCTTATCAAGCGTGGCCACAGGCTTATTGCCGACGATGCTGTTGAGATTAGAAAAATCAACGACGATACCTTGATGGGTAATTCACCGAGCAACATTCGTCATTTTGTCGAGCTTCGCGGTATCGGTATCATTGATGCAAGGCGTATTTTCGGTATGGGTGCCGTTAAGCTGAGTGAAAAGATTGATATGGTTATGCAGCTTGAGGCGTGGGATTCGACAAAGGCTTATGATAGGCTTGGACTTGATAATGAGTATGCGGATATTCTCGGTGTCAAGGTTCCTGCCATGACGGTTCCGATTACTCCCGGGCGTAACCTTGCAGTTATCGTTGAAACTGCGGCTATGAATAACAGGCAGAAGAAAATGGGCTATAATGCCGCAAAGGATCTTATGCGCTCGCTTGGCATGGAGGATATTGAGCCTGTTGACAAAGAGGTAAATATTTGGTCTGATCATGACTGATTTTTAAATAAAGAAAGGGGATATTAACTATGTTTACTATTGGTATCGACCTTGGAGGTACAAATATTGTAGCCTCTGTGGTAAATGAAAAATATGAAATCATTTCAACAGACAAGACTCCTACCAACAGTCCGAGACCGGCTGACGAGGTGTTCGACGACATCGCAAGGGTTTGCTTTTCGGCTGTCGAAAAGGCAGGACTTAAAATGGACGACATTGCTTCTGTCGGAATGGGTACACCGGGTACGGTTAACGGCGACGGTGTTATTGAGTTTGCAAACAACCTTGCATTCAACAATGTTCCTGCAAGACTTATGCTTTCACAAAGATTAGGTGTTGCGGCTGATAAGGTTTTCCTCGAGAATGACGCAAACTGTGCAGCTCTCGGCGAGGCTTATGCGGGTGTGGGCAACGGTGCAAAGAATTTTGTTGCCGTAACTCTCGGCACAGGTGTCGGATCGGGTATTATCGTTGACGGTAAGATTGTTAACGGTATCAACTTTGCAGGCGGTGAGTGCGGTCACATGGTTATCGTCGTTGACGGCGAGCAGTGCTCCTGCGGTCGTAATGGATGCTGGGAGGCTTATGCTTCTGCTACCGCTCTTATCAGGCAGACAAAGAAGGCAATGGAGGAATATCCCGATTCACTTCTTCACCAGCTTGCCGAAAAGGAGGGCAAGGTGTCCGGCAGAACTGCGTTCGACGCTATGAGACTTGGTGATATTGCAGGCATCAAGGTTGTTAACAAGTACATAAAATATGTTGCATGCGGTATTATCAATATCGTAAATGCGCTTCAGCCGGAGATTATTTGTGTCGGCGGCGGTATATGCAACGAGGGAGATACTCTTATGGATCCGCTTCGCAGATTCGTACAGGCAGAGAGATATTCAATCCACAGTAAGATTCAAACAGAGATTGTTAAGGCACAGCTCGGCAACGATGCCGGTGTAATCGGTGCGGCAATTTTAGGTTATGTTAAGTAATCCTGCGTAATTAGATTGGTGATAATTTGAAAAAGTTAATTGATCTTTTTGAAAAATTAAATATCAGCTATTCACAAAACGAATCTATGAGCCTGCACACCACCTTTAAAATAGGTGGTGACGCAAGGCTTATAGTTTATCCCGAAGACGAGGAGCAAATTTCTCAAATTGTTAAGGCTTGCACAGATAACGACACAAGGCTTTTAGCTGTCGGCAACGGCTCAAATCTTCTTGTTGCGGACGAGGGAATTGATGCATGCGTAATGATATTAGACGACAGATTCGGCGAGATAAGGATTATCGACGACGAAACGATTTATGCTCAGGCAGGCGCAAAGCTTATTGCTCTTTGCCGATTTGCACTTGAGCATAGCCTTACAGG
>CAMGDK010000140.1 GCA_946042285.1 uncultured Clostridia bacterium
AGTAAGGGCAAATCAGCCAATTTGAACCACGGTTCGTATTGCTCTTCATTGCCTACCCATTGAGGAGGAACGCAATGATAAAGCGACTTTACATCAAGTACAAGGAAATTATTAACTATATCATTTTCGGAGTGCTGACAACCGTTGTCAGCATCGGCACATACGAGCTGTTTAATGCACTGCTTGGCAGGAATTTATATTTGCTCAACAATGTAATAAGCTGGGTGTTTGCCGTTGCCTTTGCATATATCACTAACAAGCTGTGGGTTTTCGAGTCTAAAAGCTTTAGGGCAGGAGTTGTATTTAAGGAGCTTGTCGGCTTTTTCGGTGCAAGGCTTTTCAGCCTCGGCGTTGAGGAGGCAGGTCTTTGGATTCTTATGGATTTGTGCAAAATGAACGGCTTGAATGTCGGCATTTTCGGCTTTGACATCAATGGCAGTATGATTGCAAAAATCATTATGCAATTTGTTGTAGTTGTTCTCAATTATGTTTTCAGTAAATTTATCGTTTTTGCAAGGAAGAAAAAATAATTATTGCAAAGGCACGAATTTTAGGCTACAATGATATAATAAAACCATTTATAAGGAGAGGATATAATGGATAAGCCAATTTATACAATCACTTCACCGAGAAATGAGAGGGTGTTCATTCATGCCATGCCCGGTCACTTTATCTCCTCGTCCTTCCACATGAACTATTATGTCGGCACATCGGACATCAAGCATAATCACGATGTTTCCGTTGACGCCGCAATGCTCATGGCAAACTACTATCACGAGAGAGGGATTGAGGCAGACACTGTTTTGTGCCTTTACGAAACACAGGCGCTCGGCGCATACCTTGCACACGAAATGTCAAGGCCTAACATGCTCAATCCAAATCCCGACAATGTTGTTTATGTTCTCGGTCCCGAATACGACCAAATGGGCAACATCATTTTCAGAGATAATTTAAGAAAGCTTATTACGGGCAGAAGGGTTATTTTGCTCATTTCATGTATCACAAGCGGTAAAACTATTGAAAGAGCAATGGAGAGCGTGTCATACTACGGCGGCAGCGTTGTAGGCATCACATCAATTTTCTCTGCAACAAAATCTATCAACGGCGTTGAGGTTAACTCTATATTTACAGACGAGGATTTGCCGGGATATGCCGCATATCCGCCGCACGAGTGCCCTCATTGCAGAGCCGGTGAAAAGGTTGACGCTCTTGCAAACGGATACGGTTATTCCCTTTTGTAAAAGCTCTTGACAAAAGAAATAAATTTGCTATAATAATCATACAAATTGAATAGTACCCAAATAAAAACTGTGAAGCAGAAAAAGATTTTGCACCTTAGTTTAAGAGAGTCGGCGGGTGGTGTAAGCCGATACAAGCGGCAAAATGCATAGCTCTCTGCGGAGTTGCTGTTTTGAATAGAAATCAATAGGAACAGCCGTGTGGCTACGTTACAGGCAAAGGCATTGATTGATGCCATGAGGGCAGGATTTCCTGCTGAAATAGGGTGGTACCGTGTAATGATAATTACGCCCCTATACTATGCGTGTAGGGGCGATTTTTTTGCTCCTCGCAAAAATGAAAGGAGAACAAAGATATGAACAAGGGTTACAAAAAGTATGTGCCGTTCAAGCCGATTAACATTCCGGACAGAACTTGGCCAAGCAAAACAATAACAAAGGCGCCTATCTGGTGCTCGGTTGACATGAGAGACGGTAATCAGTCTATCGTCGATCCGATGAATTTACAGGAAAAGCTTGAATTCTTCAAAACTCTTATCGATGTTGGATTTAAGGAGATTGAGGTGGGCTTCCCATCTGCATCCGACACCGACTATGAGATTTTAAGGACTCTCATCGACGGCAACTACATTCCCGACGATGTAACAATTCAGGTGCTCGTTCAGGCGAGAGAGCATCTTATCAAAAAGACATTTGACGCTATTGAGGGTGCAAAGAATGTTATTGTGCATTTCTACAACTCAACATCTACTCTTCAGCGCAAGGTCGTGTTTAAGACAGACATGCAGGGTGTTATCGACATTGCCGTTAACGGCGCAAGGCTCATCTATGAATTGACAGAGGCGCAGAAGAAGGCACACCCTGAAATGAATATCCGCTTTGAGTATTCGCCGGAGTCCTTCTCACAGACGGAGATTGACAATTCTGTTGAAATTTGCCGTCAGGTTATGGAGGAGCTTCACATAACAAAGGAAAATCCGATTATTCTTAACCTGCCGAACACTGTTGAATGTGCAACACCAAACAATTATGCCGACCAGGTTGAATATTTCTGCCGTCATTTGCCAAACAGGGACGCGGCTATCATTTCGCTTCATCCTCATAACGACAGAGGTGAGGGCGTTGCCGCTGCCGAATTAGGCTTAATGGCAGGCGCAGACAGAGTCGAGGGCACACTCTTCGGTAACGGCGAGCGTACAGGTAATGTTGATGTCGTTACTCTTGCGCTTAACATGTGGACACAGGGCGTTGACCCCGAGCTTGATTTCCACGAAATCAACAAGGTTAAGGAGGTTTACGAGCGTTGCACAAAAATGGTTGTGCCTCCTCGTTGGCCTTATGCAGGCGAGCTTGTGTTCACCGCATTCTCAGGCTCTCATCAGGACGCTATCAACAAGGGCAAGAACTACATGCATGACAGCAACACTGACTACTGGGAGGTGCCTTATCTCCCTATCGATCCTGCCGATGTCGGCAGAGAGTATGAGCCTATCATCCGTATCAACTCGCAAAGCGGTAAGGGCGGCACAGCGTTTATCCTTGCGAACAACTTCGGCATCAAAATGCCGAAGGCTATGCATCCTGAGTTTGGCGCAGTAGTTCAAAGAGCGTGCGATGAGAAGGGCAAGGAGATTTCGCCCGACGAGGTATTCGACCTCTTCCAAAAGGAGTACAGGAATGTTTGCGGTCCTTACAGACTTGTTAATTACAAAATTTCCGAAGAGAAGAATGAGGAGGATTACCTCACCTCTGTTCACTTTACGGGTACTCTTAAATACAAGGATAACGAGCCTGTTTCCATTGAGGGACACGGCAACGGTCCTGTTGCAGCATTCTGCGATGCAATGAACAAGACAGAGCTTAGGGAGTACGACTTTGTTGACTACGACGAGCATGCTATTTCGGTCGGCTCCGACTCAAAGGCTATCAGCTATATTCATCTTAAAACTCCAAAGGGCAAGAGCATATTCGGTATCGGCGTCAGCCACAACATCGGCTACGCTTGTATGAAGGGTATTATCTGCGCAATTAACCGTGACCAAGCAGATACAATGCGCGACGACACCATGCCGGGTATCTTTGAGGTTTGCTGATAGAGTCAATATGCACAGTGCAGTCTTTCAAATAATACAATCTGTATAACCGTTTCGCAAAAATATTACAACAATGTACAACTATGGACAGTCCATAGTTGTACAAAAGGAGAGAAATGATGAAGAATTATAAGATTACAGTTCTAAAGGGTGACGGTATCGGCCCGGAAATTGTTGACGAATGTCAGCCACAACATCGGCTACGCTTGTATGAAGGGTATTATCTGCGCAATTAACC
>CAMGDK010000141.1 GCA_946042285.1 uncultured Clostridia bacterium
CGTCAAAGATGCAGTTTCCTGCCATGTTAACACCCATGTCGGTAGGTGATTTGTAAGGGCATGTGCCGTAGATTTTGTCAAAGGTTGCCTTAAGAACAGGGAAAATTTCAACATCTCTGTTGTAGTTAACGGTTGTTACACCGTAAGCGTCAAGATGCCACGGGTCAATCATGTTTACATCGTTTAAATCGGCAGTTGCTGCCTCGTAAGCAATATTAACAGGGTGGTTGAGCGGAATATTCCAAATAGGGAACGTTTCAAATTTTGCGTAGCCGGCTTTAATTCCTCTCTTATTCTCATGGTAAAGCTGAGAAAGACATGTAGCCATCTTGCCGCTGCCCGGACCCGGAGCAGTTATAACAACAAGCTCTCTTTGAGTTTGAATGTAATCGTTTTTGCCGTATCCATCATCGCTTACAATCCTTGTGATGTTAGCAGGGTAGCCGTCAATAAGATAATGGTGATATGAAGGGATATTCTTTTCCTTGAGCTTATTCTCAAATGCGATTACCTTTGGAGTGGAAATATACTTTGTAAGCACAACACTTCCAACCATTAGTCCCATGCCTGTAAATTCGTTGATAAGCCTAAATACATCAATGTCATAGGTGATGCCGAGGTCAGCCCTAACCTTGCTGTTTTCAATGTCATCTGCACTGATTACAATAACAATCTCCGCCTGATCCTTAAGCTGAAGAAGCATTTGAAGCTTGCTGTCCGGCTGAAATCCCGGCAATACTCTTGAAGCGTGATAGTCGTCAAAAAGCTTGCCGCCGAATTCAAGGTAAAGCTTGCCGCCGAATTCGCTAATGCGCTCCTTAATTCTTGCTGATTGCATTTGCAGATATTTTTCGTTATCAAATCCCTGTTTATACATTTATACATCCCTCTTTTGAATAAAAATCACCTATCTATTATATAATATTTCGGTGCTCAACGCAATAATTTTAATGTAAAAAATGAAGGCTACGGCACTGTTTTTTTGCAAAAAAAATCTGCCCCGAATACTCGGAGCAGATTGAAGCAATTGCTATTACTTTCTTGTGATACCCCTTGCATCCTTAAGGTATTCATCAGATGCAGGATAGTGGTTAATATAAGTGATTGCAAGTGAAGCACTCTTGTCCTTGATAACTGTAACTGTTGCGTGGTTAACAGCAACGTTAGCAACCATCTCGTAGTCAGCTTCAACGATTTCCTTAGTCTTGGTATCAATCTTAATGACACCCTTACCGCCCTTGTATGTAACCTTGATGTTTTCTTCTGCAGTACCTTGAGCGAATGAGATAACGCTGATGCTTGAAACAACGCCGCCGATGTCACCGAGTACCTCAAAGAAACGACCTTGTGAGTCATCACCGCGAAGGCTCATTTCGCCGAGCTTTGGCTGAATTGTAAGAGTGATTGTGCCGTCGCCGTTGTCAACAACATTTGCCTCAAGAATGTCGTCAGCAGTAAGTGCTGATGTTCTAAAGTCGTGGTCGTTCTTACGAGTAGCATCTTCAAGGTTGTTATCGAGGTTAGGGTCTCTGTTATAGCAAGGAACAAGACCGTATGTGTTAGGAGCAAACAAGCCGTCAACGATACCCGGAACAAGCTTGTTGATAACTGCGTTTGCAGAGCCGTCGATCATAACATCACCGACTGAGAGCTTCTCATCACCAAGAAGCTTGTAGAATGTGCATGTCTCACCCTGATCGTTGATGTATTCAGCTGTGAGTGACTTTGTGTAGTTGTATGCTTCAACATAGTAGTTTGCAACATCCTCGATGCTCTTGAAATCAACACCGCCGTATGTACCTGCAGCAAATGCATCGATTACAGGCTCGTCGCCCTCGCTCTGACCTGCACCCTCGTCTTGATTTTGCCAGCTACCGTCCTTAATCTCGTGGATAGCCTGGATTGCGCCACCTGTTACATAGTTGATTTTTGCACAGCCTGCAAATGAGCTTGCAATAAGACCTGTGGCTAATACTAAACATAAACCTTTTTTAACATATTTATTCATTTTCAGGGTTCCCCTTTCAGTTTTTGTACCTTTTGTGCAAAGCACAAAATTACATTATAAAACGCTACATATTAAATTTATATTAAAACGGCCTAAAAGTCAATAGAAAAATTGAAATTTGTGCGTATATTTTTAATAACTTGGTATTTTCCATTGAGATTTTACACATTGTATGGTATAATCGACAGGAATTGAATTAAAAACCATATAAATTCGGAGGTGCAGATTATGAGATGCAGAAACTGCGGTGCGGATAATGATGATAAAAGATATATATGTGAGGTGTGCGGTTCACCGCTTTACGAAGAGGGTGAGGTACCTGTAAATAACAGAAAGCAGCCGATTGATCAGGCAGACGAGCAGAGGACTCAAACATTTACTGCCGTCAATACGCCGAATGATAACGGCACAAGGCAGCGTGCGCAGGAGCCTTCTATCAATGCTCAAAGACCGCAATCAAGACCTAATCAAAGTCCTCAGCCACAGGACGACGGTAAGAAAAGTATAATTGTAATAGCAATTCTTGCAGTAATTCTTGTTGCGATTGTTGCTTCGATTTTTGCCGTTGCTCATAATAAAAAGGCAGAGAATGAGAAAACCACATCGGAGCTTACAAGAATTTCAACAACCGTTGAAGAAACAACTAAAAAAGAAACTACATCGCAAACTACAACCGAGTCAACTACAAAGCAAACCACTACCGAGGTTAAATGGATAATCAACACCGGCAGCAGCGGCGGCGGTGAAGCAGAGGGCGACGGTGAGTATAAGAACGGCGAAAAAGTAACTCTTATCGCAAGGGCTGACGACGGCTATGTGTTTGACGGCTGGTACTCAAACGGAATCAAGGTAAGCAGTGACACACAATATACCTTTAAGGCAAATGAAAATGCAAGCTTTTCCGCAGTGTTTAATCCTGTTGAAACACAGTCACAGCCGATGGAAATTCCGGATCAAACAGGCGCGGAGGTAGTGTTTGGTGAGTGATATGACAAAGGGCGAGCTTGCAAGAGACTATTTTATGCAGGGATATAATTGCTCGCAGGCTGTTGCTCTTGCATTTTGCGACGAAATTCAGCTTGACGAAGGCCTTGTTGCAAGATTGACTAAAGGCTTTGGCGGCGGAATGGGCAGAATGAGAGAGGTTTGCGGTGCAGTATCGGGCATGACCTTTGTGCTGTCTGCCGTATATGGCGACGATGACCGTGCCGGAATTTATCCGAGAGTGCAGCAGTGTGCAAATGAATTTAAAAAGGAAAACGGCTCAATCGTGTGCCGTGAGCTTTTAGGTCTGCAGACAAACGGCGCAGACACACCTACTCCGGAAAAGCGTACACAGGAGTATTACAAAAAGCGTCCGTGTCCGGAGCTTGTGGCAATGGCTGCCGATATTCTTGATGATTATATAAATTCCAATCCAAGATAAAAATAATATAAAAAAAGTGTTGCATTTTAAAATCGAATGTGATATATTAGTTGAGCACAAAAGCCTTGTGCTCATAAAATGCGCTGGTAGCTCAGCTGGATAGAGTGACTGGCTACGAACCGCAAGGTCGATT
>CAMGDK010000142.1 GCA_946042285.1 uncultured Clostridia bacterium
ATAAGTACACCACAAAAGAAAGTGAGCGTCTCCTCCGTCTGCCAATGTACTATGGTCTAAAAACTGATGATGTTGAAGCTGTTACAAAGCATGTAATCAAGTTATATTTAGGAGAATAACAATGAAAAAAATAATGATGCTGGGTGGCAATTATTTTCAAATGACCGCAACTAAAGCGGCAAAGGATTTAGGATATCATGTTATCAGTGTAGATTATCTTCCCGATAATCCCGCTCATAAAATTGCAGATGAATACTATAATGTCAGCACAGTAGATAAGGATAAGGTTTTGGAGCTTGCTCAAAGACTTAATATTGACGGCATTGTATCGTATGCTTCTGATGTATCGGCTCCCACAGCCGCATATGTTGCGGAAAAAATGGGGCTACCTACAAACCCATACTCATCTGTTATGACGTTAACACACAAAAATGTATTTAGGCAGTTTTTGATTGATAACGGATTTAATTCTCCTAAAAGCAAGGGATTTACGAACATTGATGATGCCTTTGAATACTATAAGACAATAAAGCATCCCGCTATGGTCAAGCCGTCTGATTCAAACGGCAGCAAAGGTGTAACCAAGGTTAATGATGATTCCGGCTTTGAAGAAGCATACAACAAGGCTCTTTCTTTTTCAAGGGAAAAGGTGGTTGTTGTTGAGGAATTCCTACAACGTGACGGACATCAAATTGCAGGAGATGCGTTTATGCTAAACGGCGAATTGGTATTTGCCGGATTTATGAGTGAGCATTTTGACAAGCTCGGCAATCCGTTTGTACCTATAGGCGAAAGCTTCCCGTCTTATCTTTCCGCAGAAACCAAAGAAAAGGCATGGGCAGAAATCAACCGCCTGATGAAGCTTCTCAATATGCAATTCGGTGCTTTGAATATGGACTTTATCGTAGATAAAAACGGGGATGTTTATATTATTGAAATCGGCCCTCGAAACGGAGGTAATCTTATCACGGATATAATAAGAAATGCCTGTGATATAGATTTGGCAAAATGTACTGTTCAGGCAGCTGTCGGAGATAAAATTGACGTTGATTTTAACGCAAAACAACATACATTGGTTTCCTCTTATGTTGTACATTCACTAAACGACGGAAAATATGTCGAAACAAGCATTTCCCATAAAATCAAGGATGACATTATTCTGTTCAGGGATTTTTGCAAAAAAGGTGAATGTATATCCGCCTTTGACAATGCAGCACTGGGCACAGGGGTTATGCTGATAAAGCACAATTCGTTGGAAGAAATGCTTGAACGCATGGACAATATGGAAAAGTATATTAATGTAATTTTAGAATAATTATTAGGTGAAGATATGGATTTATCAATTATAATTCCTTGCTATTGTTCGGGAAATAATATTGTTAAGGTTGTTGAAGAAATAAACAACACAATGAAGAGCACGTCTTTATCATATGAAATAATTATGGTTAACGACGGTTCTCCCGACAATACATTTGAAATCATTGCAGATATAACAAAAAAGTATAAAAACACCTATGCTGTTGACTTGGCAAAAAACTGCGGGCAGCATTCGGCGATTATGGCAGGCTTTAATTATGCAAAGGGTGAATACATATCAACCTGCGAGGACGACGGACAAGCCGATGTTACCGTAATACCGGCATTAATAGGTAAGCTTAAAGAGGGCTACGATGTTGCCGCTCCGATTTACAAGCAGCGAGGAGAGCGCTCCCTGTTTCGTAAGCTCGGAACAAAATGCGCCACAGCTATGGGTAAATGGATGATACCACGTCCACATGGCATAATGGTACCTATATTCTTTGCGGCAAAAAGATTTGTAATCAAAGAAATAATAAAATATAATCAACCGTTCCCTTACATTGAAGGACTTATATTAAGAAGCACATACAATATTGCATTGGTTGAGGCAGAGCAAAAGGAGCGAATTGAAGGCAAAAGCGGATACAATTTCAAAAAGCTATTTGCTCTTTGGCTTAATGGATTTACATCATTTTCAATTAAACCGTTAAGATTATCATCGTTTGTAGGCATAATCTGTGCCTTTATCGGATTCCTTTTCGGTGTTATTACGGTAATCCGTAAGCTGATTAATCCGTCAATTGTTGCAGGATACAGCTCCACCATTTCAATATTGCTTTTTATCGGCGGATTAATAATGCTTATGTTGGGTGTTATAGGTGAATATGTCGGAAGGATATACCTTTGCATTAACCAAACCCCACAGTTTGTTGTTAGACAAACTACATACAAAAATAATAAAAAATGTAGGGATGGAGAAGATTTATTTGAAAACAATCATTGAATTAAAATCGTTATATAACGCATATGAATTACTGCTTGAATTTAATAAAAAAATAGCAATTTATAATACTGAAGATGAAATGAAAAAAACAATTCAAAAGTTTTTAGACCTAGGAAATCCTATAGGAATTATTAAAAACAATGAACTGATTGCATATAATAATTTGTATTGTAACAATCAAAAAACATTGGAAGCATATTTTGGAAACCTGTATGTATTAAGCGAATATAGAAGAATGGGTATTGCCAAACAATTAGTTATGTATTCAATTATGTTTGCCAAAAATAAAGGATTTAAGAAAATTATTCTTCATGTTGCAAAAGACAATATTCCTGCTATTTCATTATATAAAGGAATCGGATTCGAATTTACAGGTGCAACAAAAAAAATCGGTTGTGAAGATACATATGAAATGGCTTTAAACATCTAAATAAAGAAAGGTATTCTATGAAAAAGTTAATGATTCTTGGAGGAGGATTATATTTAATCCCGGTTATAAAGAAAGCTCATGAACTTGGAATTCATGTAATAACAGTTGATTATTTGCCTAATAATATTGCACATAGTTATTCAGACGAATACCATAACGTTAGTGTTGTAGAAAAAGAAAAAATATTAGAACTTGCTAAAAAATTGAAAATTGATGGGATTACCTCCTTTGTAAATGATGTTGGTGTAGTTACAGCTGCATATGTTGCAGAAAAACTATCATTAAGTTTTCCATGTTCATACGAAGCGGCAACTATTTTACAAGATAAAGGCAAATTTAGAAAGTTTTTAGAGGATAACAACTTTAATGTTCCTCATTCAAAGCGATACAGCGATTTAACAAGTCCGTTTAATGACATTGATTATTTCGAGTGGCCTGTAATTGTTAAGCCAACTGATTCATGTGGAAGCCGAGGAGTAACAAAAGTTGAAAATGTATCTGAATTAGAAACAGCGATACGCCTTGCTATTAATAATAGTTATAATGGTTCGTATATCATTGAAGACTTTATTACATTTAAAGGTAATCATTCATCAGACGCAGATGCATTTACAATAAACGGAAAATTAGTATTTAATGTGTTTTCTGATCAACTTTTTGACGTCAATTCAGAAAACAGGTATGCACCCACTGAAATCATTTGGCCTTCAACGATGGAAATCAAAAATCAAGAATATTTAACAACCGAACTCCAGCGCTTAATGAATATATTAAAAATGAAAACCGGAATATATAATATTGAGAC
>CAMGDK010000143.1 GCA_946042285.1 uncultured Clostridia bacterium
ATGTTAAGGGCGGAGTAGATTCATTCCCGATTGAATACCTTGCAGGCGAGCTTTTTGCCGGCGGACTTCTTGTGGGTGTATTTTTCATGGCAACCGATTATGTAACGAGTCCTATTACCGCAAGGGGACAAATCCTTTACGGAATCATTTTGGGATTGCTTACCGCTTTGTTTAGGACACTCGGCTCTGCAAACGAGGGCGTGTCTTATGCAATCATTATCGGTAATCTGCTTGTTCCTCTCATTGAGAAGATTACTGTTCCAAAGCCTTTCGGCTGCGAAAAAGCGAAGGGAGGAAATGAATAATGGCAGAAAAGAAATCAAGCGTGTTAAAAAACACACTCGTATTATTTGCAGTTACTCTCGTATGCGTTTTAGCACTTGCAGTAGTTAATCAGGTAACAAGAGGGCCTATTGAACAGGCTGAAATAAACGCAAGAGCAGAGATATATAAGAATGTTTATGCAAATGCTAATAGCTTTGCTCAAATAGACAACACAGAGGAGCTTCTCGAGAAGGCACCTGAGGTCATTGCTTCGGCAGGTCTTGACGGATGCTTCATCAATGATGTGTTGGCAGTAAATGATGCTTCGGGTGCCGTTGAGGGCTATGTTATCGCGGCAACATCACCAAGCGGATACGGCGGAGACATTCAGGTTGCCGTTGGTATAAAGGACGGTACAATAACCGGATTTGAGGTTGTTGCCAACAGCGAAACTGCAGGTCTCGGCTCAAAATGTACAGAGCCCGATTTTACATCGCAATTCGCAGGCAAGCCTGCGGCAAGGCTTGAGTATTCAAAGACAGGTGCAACAGAGGATAACCAAATTGATGCTATCAGCGGTGCAACAATCACAACAAATGCCGTAACAGAGGCAGTCAACGCCGCAATAATCTTCTATCAGGACAGCTTCGCAGGCGGAGTTCAGGCAGAAGAGGAGAAGGATCCTATGGAAAAGGCATATCCCGATGTTGACCTTGATGCTTTAACAGATGTTGAAATTCCAAGCTTAAGCGTTGTTGAGGATTTTACTGTTGATGAAATTAAGTCAACAGGTGACGGATATATCTTTGTTGTTACGGCACACAACGGATACGACGGCGATTTGCAGATTGCTCTCGGCATCGGCGATGACGGAATAATCAAAGGATTTTCAACAATCGTTTGCAACGAAACAAAGGCTCTCGGCGGTCAGTGTACAAGTGATGAATTTGCACAGATGTTTGTCGGTATGAGCGTTGATAAGGATGTAACCTTTGTTACATCGGGTGCGCAGACAGAAAATAACGAAATCGACCAAATTGCATCTGCAACAATTACAACAAAGGCAGTTGTGACAGCAGTCAATGGTGCTATTAAGTATTTTAATATCATGAAAGGAGCGTAAGAATAAATGAAAGCTATTTTAGAAAGAATCTATAACGGTCTTGTTAAAGAAAATCCTACCTTTGTTCTTATGCTCGGTATGTGTCCGACACTTGCTGTAACAACAAGTGCAAAGAACGGCTTTGGCATGGGCATTGCAACAATGGCAGTTCTTATAATGTCTAACCTAATTATCTCTCTTCTTAGAAAGATTATTCCAAACGGTGTAAGAGTTCCTGTTTATATCGTAGTAATTGCATCGTTCGTTACAATAGTTGAAATGCTTATGCATGCTTATGTAACATCACTCTATGAAAGCCTCGGAATTTTCATTCCGCTTATTGTAGTTAACTGTATTATCCTCGGCAGAGCAGAAACATTTGCTTCAAAGAACGGACCGATCCTTTCAATCTTTGACGGCGTTGGTATAGGACTTGGATTTACGGTTGGACTTACTGTTATCGGCATGGTAAGAGAGCTTATCGGCAGCGGTACTCTCTTTGGTCGTCAGATTATGCCTGAGGCTTATGAGCCGGTATCAATCTTTGTAATGGCTCCGGGCGCATTCTTCGTTCTTGCAATCCTTTGCGCAATTCAAAACAAGCTTAAGCTTAAGGGCGCAAACAGACATGTTAAGGGCGAGGGAGGCTGCAACGGCGACTGCGCAAATTGTAAAAGCAAGGAGGTAGAGAATAATGATTAAAACCTTATTTCTTGTACTTCTCACTACCGCTTTAATTAACAATGTGGTACTAAGTCAGTTCCTTGGCATCTGTCCCTTCCTCGGTGTATCGAGAAACATAAAGACCGCAGCAGGCATGGGCGGTGCTGTTGTATTTGTTATTACACTTTCAAGTGCGGTGTCAAGCTTGATTTACACCTATGTTCTTGAAAAGCTTAACCTGACATATCTTAAAACAATAGTATTTATACTTGTAATTGCGTTTCTTGTTCAGCTTGTTGAGCTGTTTTTGAAGAAGGCAGTTCCGGCGCTTTATAAGAGCCTTGGTGTTTACCTTCCTCTTATTACAACAAACTGTGCTGTTCTTGGTACGGCACTTACAAATGTTCAGGCTTCAAACGATTTTGTAAAAAGCGTTGTTACAGGTCTCGGTACGGCAATCGGATTTTGTATTGCTATTGTTATCATGGCAGGCGTTCGCGAAAAGTCCGAAACAAACGATTTCCCCGAAAGCTTCCGCGGCACTCCTGCGGTTCTTATGACAGCATGCCTGATGTCAATTGCTTTCTATGGCTTCAATGTATTTGCATAGGAGGTACTTATGGATTTTAAAGAAATAATTATTGCTGTTGCAGCAGTAGGTGTAATCAGCATTATCATAGGAATAATTCTCAGCATTGCCGAAAAGGCATTTCATGTTGAGGTTGACGAAAAAGAGGTAGCCGTTCGTGAGGTGCTTCCGGGCAGCAACTGCGGCGGATGCGGATACGCAGGCTGTGACAGTCTTGCAAAGGCTATTGCAAGCGGTGATGCTCCTGTTTCGGCATGTCCTGTCGGCGGACAGGAGGTTGCAGAAAAGGTTTCTGCAATTATGGGCAAGGAGCTTGGCGATATGAAGCGTATGGTCGCTTATGTAAAGTGCGACGGTAACAGCGAAAAGCGCCAAATGAATTATAACTATATAGGTATAGATAACTGCGCCTATGCAGCAAAAATGCCCGGTTCAAGCCCTTATGCATGTGAGTTTGGATGCTTGGGCTACGGCTCCTGTGCAAGGGTGTGCGACCATAGAGCTATCAGGATTATCGACAGAAAGGCTGTTGTTGACGAAAGTCTTTGTGTTGCCTGCGGTAAATGTCTTAGGGTTTGCCCGCATAATCTTATCGAGCTTGTTCCTGCAGACAGTAAGTACAGAGTTCAGTGCTCGTCCTTTGCAAAGGGTAAGGATGTAAGAAATGCATGTACCGCCGGTTGTATCGGATGCGGTATTTGCTTCAAGAATTGCCCTAATGATGCTATTATTTTTGAAAACAATATTGCAAAAATAGATTATAGCAAGTGTACAAAATGCGGCTTGTGCGCTGAAAAATGCCCGAGAAAAATTATTAAGATTAACGAATAAATATTTATTAAAAAAAATATTACAAATATTGATAAACTATTGACAATCCTGTCTCTTATACACATCTGACGCTGCCGAC
>CAMGDK010000144.1 GCA_946042285.1 uncultured Clostridia bacterium
TTTGGGTACTTCTATTTTTTTCATAAAAATGCAATATTTAACATTTTTATTATACAATAAAATATTGCGTATATCAATACATATTTTTGTGTATTTTGCTATATACTGCCCAATTTTGATGCTATTTTAATTATCTTCTGCGCGGAGGCGGCAAATCGTCATTCCTTTGATTTTCAAGCTCCTGCTGCTGTGCAAGCTTCCTTTCTCTTCTTTTTTTCTTTTTCTTATAGCTTTTATATACAAGGTAAATGTAGAACAAAACCAATACTGCGGCAACAACAAATGCAATTTTAACTACCGTAAGACCGAAAAATGCCTTAATTGCATTTATCACCTTTAAGAATGTTGAAAGCTCAACATCCTTAGCTGCGACAAGCTCGACCGACGCAATAACCTCGTTTGCGTAGATTATATCTGCCGTACAAACGCTGTCGCCCTTTCTTACAGGCGCATTAAGTGATTCGGGCTTATCCCTTTCTTCAATAATAACCGCCGATTTATCAAGCGATGCAGGAACGATAACATTCAAATCCTCCTTGGCGGTAAGCTGAACACTGTCGGCATCCTTACCGTCCTCAACGCCTATTTCACCGACAACCTCATCCTTTTTGATAAGAGTCGTATATTTCAGGCTGTCAAATGCCCACTCAAAAAGCGACTTTGCATCAACAAACGAGCATTTTGTTAAATAATCCTGATTTTTGATTTTCTGCTGCGGCGATTTCATTACAACGGCAAGGTAGTTATAGCCGTCCTTTGAAGCCTTTGTGATAACACAGTATTCAGCCTCCTCGGTTGAGCCGGTCTTGATACCCTGTGCATACTCGTAATAATATGTTACATATCCCGGCTGAAGCATTAGATTTGTGTGACCTAATGTGTAGCCTCCGTATTCAACCTGTGTGGCAGTTGCGTATTTCACAAAATCGGGACTTTTCAGCGCGGCAAGAGTAATCCTTGCCATATCTCGTGCAGTTGTGTAGTGATTTTTGTCGTGGAGTCCGTCAGGGTTGACAAAATTTGTATCGTTGCAGCCGAGTGACTTCACCCACTTATTCATTTCGGCAACAAACGCCTCCGTTGAACCGCTGACATACTCTGCAAGGACCTGACATGCATCGCAGGCAGAATGAACCATTGTAAGATAAAGAAGCATATCAATCGTAAGCTCCTCACCTACGC
The DNA here is from genome assembly GCA_946042285.1 of uncultured Clostridia bacterium. Classification (GTDB taxonomy): domain Bacteria; phylum Bacillota; class Clostridia; order Oscillospirales; family Acutalibacteraceae; genus Eubacterium_R. The sequence continues at coordinate 1,183 of CAMGDK010000144.1, forward strand.
TGATGCCTGCAACCTGCGCGCCTGTGCCGAGTGTGGCATCAAACGCCGACTGACTCATCTTTGTCTTTGCGCTGAAATCCTTAACATTATTTATAACGACCATTGCGGTTACAATCTTTGTCAAAGAGGCAGGATAAAGCCTTTTATCAGGATTTTTCTCTGCAACAACAGGATATGAGTCGTCATCAAGGTTTATCAGCATATATGCCTCGGCGTAAATCTTTCTGTCAGGCTCGTAAGTTGCCGCGTATGATGACACGGGCAGGCAAAGCAGACAGCTTATTGTAATTACTATTGATAATATTATTGAAAGTGTTTTTTTCATAGACTTGACACCTTTAAGCTAAAATTATATTATTATATTATCATCTTTTACTTTATTTTTAAAGACTATTTTTATAAATTCTGGAGAAACTTATGATTTATATTACCGGTGACACTCACGGCGACATTTCCTGCTTCAAAAATCCAAATCTAAACAAGCTTGGTGAAAAGGACACCTTAATCGTTTGCGGCGACTTTGGTTTTATTTGGAATCCCGAAGACGCAAAGGAAAAGAAAAATCTTGAGTGGTTGAAAAAAAGAAAATATACAATCTGCTTCGTTGACGGTGCACATGAGAATTTTGATATACTCAACTCCTACGCTCCGTATCGATGGAAGGGCGGAAATGCTCACAAGATTGCTGATAACATCTATCATCTTATGAGAGGTGAAATTTTCACTCTTGAAGGCAAAACCTTCTTTGTAATGGGCGGAGGTGAAAGCCCGGACGCTTATATGAGAGTTGAGGGTGAAAGCTGGTGGGAGAGCGAGCTTCCGAGCGCCGAGGAATTAAGAAACGGTGTAAGCAATCTTAAAGAGACTGATAAAACAATCAATTACATTCTCACATACGAAGCACCAACCATTGCAAAGGATATTCTTAAGCAAAGGACAAACAAGGATATTATCATTACTCCGCTTAACACATACTTGCAGGAAATTCTTAAAAATGTTGATTACATGCATTGGTATTTCGGCTCACTCCACATGGACCTTAATATCAGCAAAAAGATGACGGCTGTATTCAACGAGGTTATACAAATATCATAATTCGCTTTTATTGCAGTATAAAAGGTCTGCGCCCCGAGTCTTGCGACTCGGGGCGCTTCCTTTTAAAATAGCTGTGTTGGGAGCTTTAGCTTTTCCTTTGCGGGAAACTGCCTGTCAAATTCCTCTGCTTCATTCTCGTCAACAAAGTAGCCCTTCGGTGTGTGATACACACCGGTAACATTATCAAGATAATGCTCCTTAAGCTCCTTGCACAAGAAATAAGGCACATCTGCACCGCGCTCCTCACCATGATAGTCAATACCGTAGCTTGAAGCAATGACAAATCCGCTTTTGCCGTAGAAGTCAATATTACCCTCCATGCAAACTGCACCGCAGCCAAGCTTTTCAGCCTGAGCCAAAGCATAATCGAGCAACGCCTCACCGTAGCCCTTACGCTTATAATCGGGATGTATTGAGATAGGACCGAATGTCATAATCGGGACATCCTGTGCGTTATCTGCCTTAATGCTTGCTTTCACAAATACAACCTGACCGATAAGCTTGCCGTCAAGCTCCATTACAAAATCAAGCTCCGGAGCAAAATCAGGATCATCGCGCAGGCAATGAATCACATAATGCTCAAGGCAGCCGGGACGATAAACATTCCAAAACGACTCACGAACAAGATTTTCGACAGCGAAGTAATCCTCTTTAGTTTCTCTGCGAATTATATAGCCTTTCTCCATAATAAATACCTCTCATTTCAATTTAATATTCCAATTAAAATACGGCGAGGGGTAACCGCTGATTGATTTTGCAGGCCCTTCGCCTTACAATACAATCTCTGATTTTTTGCTGTTCTTCAAAAAGCAATCTCCTAAAATATAATTTACGGATTATCCGCATACTCAATATATCACATTTTCAAAAATATTACAACATATCAATTAAAATCAGTCTTAAATAATAACCGGCAAGCCGTTTGAATCAAATTTAACCTCTTTAATTCTTGCATGCCTGCAAGGGTCATAAAGTGACTCGTCGCAATATGTTGAACACTCCTTTGTCAAGTGCGAAGCAGGTCTTGCGTGATAAACAATAAGCTGCTTACCGTTTTCATCAACAACGAAGCTATTATGTCCGGGTCCGACCTCTCCTTCCAAATCATCAGTTGAAAGAATAGGCTTATCAAGCTTGTGCCATGATGACGGATTCATCAAATCACTGTTTTTGTACGCCCAAGTCATGCCGATGCAATATTCTGCGCCTGTGCCTGATGCAGAAAAGAAAACAATAACCTTATCACC
>CAMGDK010000145.1 GCA_946042285.1 uncultured Clostridia bacterium
GCATATTACCGACGATATTAACATTGATGAGCTTGCAAAAATCACTATGCAAAGCACCGAAGCTTTTTCCTGCTTGTTCTGTTATATGGTTGGAATGACTGTCAATGAATATATTAGACGGCGTAGACTATCGTTAGCAATCGACGACTTGCAAAACAGCGACGTGAAAATCATTGACATTGCAATGAAATACGGTTGGAACAGTTCAGATTCCTTTGCAAAGGCTTTTATGAATCAACACGGTATTACTCCCACTAAGGCGAGAAATAAGGTTGATTCCGTAAAAATATATCCACCTGTTTCCTTTGAACTAAATATTAAAGGAGCAAGAGAAATGGATTTTAAAATTGTTGACATTGAAGCCTTTGAGGTATTTGGCTTGTCAAAACAGTTTGATTGCCAAGCAGGTAATCGATTTAAGAAGGAAAATGTTATGTGGTCGGTAGATGCAGAGCATTTCCCTGAAAGGATTTGCAGTGGGTATGACGGCGTTTGGTATGGCATTTTTGATAACGGTACTTATAGTATAGCAAGAAAAGAAGATGATGTTGAATATAACAACCTTGAGCGTATTACTGTTAAGGCAGGTAAATATGCGGTATTCACAACTGAAAAGGGTGGATACGCAGGAACCGAATTACCGCGCCTGCACGATTTGATTTTTAATTCATGGCTACCAAATTCAAATTATAGAATTAAGAATGAGTACATAATTGAGGTGTATCATTTATCAACCGATAAAATTGAACGCAGAAAAAATAGATACTATGAGATGTGGATACCTATTGATGAGCCTTATAATATAAATATTGATGAATCAAAGCTGGTTATACGCAGTGCTGTTACTGATGATGCAGAGGGAATTTGTAAAATCTGTTGCGATGATTTAGGTTATAGCTGTACACCTGATTTAATTAGGCAACGTCTTTCTGAGCTTGATTTAAATAGAGAGCAGGTATTTGTTGCTGATTATAATAGCAGCGTTGTCGGATATGTTCATGTTGAGAATTACAAAACCCTTTATTTTAATGAGCTTGCTAATCTGCTTGGCTTAGCTGTCTCAAAGAATTACAGAAGACATGGCATAGCGACTGCTTTGATTAAAAATGTTGTGCATTGGGCAAAGAATAAGAATATAAAAATGCTTAGGCTTAACTCCGGCTCAAGCAGAAAAGAAGCTCATGAGTTTTACAGATCAATAGGCTTTGATAATGAAAAAGAACAAATTAGATTTATTAAAGAAATATAATTTTCTGTTGACATTTTAATAATACCGTGTTATAATCTCGCTCTGTCAGTCGGAACTGATAAAAATTGAGATAACCTGTTCCCATTCCGAACACAGTAGTAAAGCTCTTGCATTACAAACGGTGCAAGAGCATTTTTTTGTTTTAGGAGGTAAAGTAATGTTTAATTACAAAAAAATTATCGTTATCGGTTGTCCGGGAGCAGGTAAAAGTGTATTTAGCCGAAAGCTCCACGAGAAAACTGAAATTGATTTATTCCATTTAGATGCAATCTATTGGAATAAGGATTGTTCTCACATTACAAGAGAAGAACTAATTAAAAAGCAAAAAGAAATTTTCAAGAAGAATAGCTTTATTATCGACGGTAATTTCAAAAGCACTCTTGAATTGAGAATTAAAGAAGCAGATGTCGTATTTCTGTTTGATTTACCGACAGAAATCTGTATTCAAGGCGCAAGAAACAGAAAAGGCAACAGACCTGAAATGCCCTGTCAGTTGCCTGATGACGATGAACTTATTGATTTTATAAAGAATTTTAATTATGATGTTATGCCTAAAATCAAAGAATTATTTGAAAAATACAACAGCAATGTAATAACATTTTATTCTCATAAAGAGGCGGATGAATATATTTCAAGTATAGATTTAGAGATTTGGGATGCGTATGATGAAAATTTTAATTTAATTGATAATACAACTCTTGTAAGAGGTAAAACAATTCCCGATGGAATGTTTCATTTGGTTTGTGACATTGCCGTTAAGCATATTGACGGAACATATCTTTTAATGCAAAGGGATGTGAATAAGCACTTTGGCGGTATGTGGGAGCTTACGGCAGGTGGATCTGCACTTAAAGGCGAAAGCCCGATTGAATGTGCAATGCGTGAATTAAAGGAAGAAACAGGTATAATATGTAGTGAATTTCAGGAGCTTGGAACTGTTGTAAGCGAGAAAAATAAATCTATATACTTTGAATATCTTTGCATTACTGATTACGACAAAGAATCTGTAAAGCTGCAAGATGGTGAAACAATAGCGTTCAAATGGGTTTCAGCAAATTACATTAAAAATTTATCATCATTGGAATTTGTAACAACAAGGATGCAAAAATTTATAAAGGAATTAAAATTATGACAGTAACAGTTACAATAGACAGACCGCTTGGCTCGTATCATCCAAAGCACAAAGATTTATACTATCCTATTAACTATGGCTATGTAAAAGGTATAATTTCCGGAGACGGTGAGGAGCAGGATGCTTATGTTCTCGGTGTATATGAGCCTGTCGAAACATTCACCGGTAAGCTAATAGCAATCATTCATAGATTAAATGATGCTGAAGACAAATGGGTTGTTGCACCCGATAATATGAAAATAACTGCTCAGGAAATAGAAAAGCAGGTTTCGTTTCAGGAGCAGTATTTTGAAAGTATTATTGAAATGCTTATAAAATGATATTTTGCAAACACACCCAATTAGATTGTATCTATCGGGTGTGTTTTTATGTTAAATCGTCTTAATATTGGTTTACCTTATCTTAACATTTTTTTACATAATTAAAACCTCAATGAAATTCAGCGTTAATATAGCAGTGTTAACATGAAATCGTACCAAGGAGGTACAAATAATTTTTGAGGTGAATTTAAAATGGTAGTAAGAAAATCTTTTGCAGTTGCGTGCGTATCAACAATACTTCTTGTATTGCTTGTTGTTTTTGTCGGTTGCTCGGGAGACAAAAACAAGGATAATGCGAATGTCGAAAACGGCACAATCACAGGAGCAATCAATGTTGTTTCAAGAGAAGACGGCTCCGGAACAAGAGATGCCTTTGTTGAGTTAATGGGAATTGTTGATGAGAATGAAAACGATGCAACAACACAAAATGCCGAAATTACCAATTCAACATCGGTTATGATGTCAACAGTACAGGGTAATGAAAAAGCGATTGGATATGTTTCTCTTGGTTCGCTCTCTGACTCTGTTAAGGCAGTTGAGCTTGACGGAATAGCTCCTTCTACTCAAACAGTTAAGGACGGAACATATAAGCTTCAAAGGCCGTTTAAAATTGCTTATGTTGATGGTGGCTTATCTGATGTTGCTGCTGATTTTGTAAAGTTTATTATGAGCGTGGAAGGTCAGCAGATTATTAACGATGAAGGATATATCTCAATTGATGTGTCAAGCTCCTATACTTCAAGCGGCTTAAAGGGTAAGGTAACCCTTGCAGGCTCAACCTCGGTAGCTCCTGTAATGAATGTACTTGCAGACAAGTATAAG
>CAMGDK010000146.1 GCA_946042285.1 uncultured Clostridia bacterium
AAGTGACCAACATGTAAGCTGTCTGCCGTTGGATCAAAGCCAATATAAAATACTGCCTTACCGTTATTAACAAGCTCTTTGATTTTTTCCTCATCTGTTACTTGAGCAATGAGGCCTCTTTCCTTTAATTCTTCATATACTCCCATTATATATCCTCCGTAGTTTTTTATATTTGTAATGACAATTATTTACCTTGCTGCAGCAATTCTTCTGCACTCCTTAGCATTGCATCGGTAATTTCAAGCCCGCCCATTATACGAGCAAGCTCGCATTTTCTTTCTTCAAAGCTCAGCGGTAAAACGCTTGTATATGTTTTGTCAGCTTCAAACCTCTTTTCAATTAGAAAATGCTTATCTGCGTTTGAAGCAAGCTGAGCCGAATGTGTTACGCAGATAACCTGAGTGCTTTGAGCGACAGATTTAAGCTTTAAGCCGATTTTTTGACTGGCTCTGCCGCTAACACCTGTGTCTATTTCATCAAATATCAGCGTATCTATCGTGTCATTATACGCTATAATATTTTTAATTGCAAGCATTATACGGGATAATTCGCCGCCTGACGCGATTTTAGATAAGGGCTTTGGCGGTTCACCGGGATTAGTTGAAATCAAAAAAGTAATTACATCAAATCCTTTGGATGAAAGCTTCCCTTTGTCAAAATTAACAACAAAGCAAAGCTTTGGCATATCGAGAAATTCAAGCTCGGATTTGACATTTTGTTCAAATCGTTTTGCAGTTTTCCTTCGTTCCTCAGAAAGCTTTTGGGCAAGATTAACTGTTGCTTCCAATGCATTATCATATTCTGTTGACAGTCTTTCAAGCTCCTTGTCCGAAAATGTAATCATCTGCTTTTTTTCTCTTGCTTCTGCAAGATAGTCAAGCATTTCCTGCTCGGTAGAACCATATTTGTTTGAAAGCATATACAGGAGATCGAGCCTGTCTTCAATTATTTCAAGCTCATTTGGCTTGAAATCAATAGACAGTAGCAGTTCGTTTATTTTATCCTTAACTAATTCAAGCTTATCGCTGATGTCAGATAATATTCCGTAAGCCTCCTGCGCTTCATCTATCTTATATAGCTCTTTACATGAGCCTGAAACAAGTGTATCAATGCCGTCAAAGTCGTCGTCACCCGTAATTGAAAGTAAGGTATTGTTTAATGATTTTGTAATAGCTTCACTTTTTAAAATAAGCTCTTTTCGCTTTTTTAGGTTGTCATATTCACCAATTTTAATATCTGCATTTTCAAGCTCGCTAATTTGATAATTGAGAATTTCAAGCTGCCTTTCCCTATCTGTTTCATCTGTTGTGAGTGATTTTAGCTTTCTTCTTACTGAAATTAAATTGCCAAAGGATTTTTTATAGCTTTCAAGAAGAGCCTTGTCCTCAATAAGCATATCGATAAATTGATATTGTAAATCAGGATTTAGCAATGCTTGGCTGTCATGCTGTCCGTGAATGTTAACAAGAGTATTACCAATCTCTTTAAGCATTGACACGGTTGCAGGCTTGCCGTTAATTTTACAGACCGATTTGCCATTGATGCCGTTAATTCTTCTTGATAAAAGCAGAGTGTCATCCTCTTCGGATTCGCAGCCGAGTTCATCAAGCTTTTCCTTTACAGCAGTATTGATGCCTTCAAAATAAGCGTTAACATTTGCACTGTCTGCGCCGTTTCTTACTAATTCTCTCGATGTTCTTTCACCGAGAATTGCATTGATAGCATCGACAACTATTGATTTACCGGCGCCTGTTTCACCGGTCAACACATTAAAGCCAGACGAAAAATCGACACTTGCCTTTTCTATTACGGCAATGTTTTCAATGTTAAGAGTTTTTAACATTTAGAATCTTCTCCATATTCATTGTGAAAATTTTTGCAAAGTCCTCAGTCTTGCAAAGAACAAAAATAGTGTCATCACCGGAAATTGTTCCTACAACACCTGTCCATTCCATAGAGTCGATTGCAGTACACACCGCAACTGCCATGCCGGGAAAGCATTTGATGCAAACGATATTGAGCGCATATTCAACACTGACGATTGAATCACCAAATATGCCGCCTGCTCTTCTAAGTGGATCATTGTGTGATTTTTTTCCTGTTGAATAAAAATACTTACCCTTGTCGGATAATTCCTTAACAAGTCTAAGCTCTTTAATATCTCTTGAAATTGTAGCTTGAGTAACCTCATAGCCGCATTTTAAGAGAAGAGCCTGAAGTTCCTCTTGAGTTTCAACGTCCTTTGTACTGATTATTTCAAGTATTTTTGCGTGTCTCCTCTTTTTCATATTGCTCTCCTCTCAATCATTTTTTTGCTTAATATTTCGTAAAAGTTTTCAGGTTTTAGCTTAATAAGCTTTGTTTCAAGCTCCGACAGACTAACGCACACCCTGCAATTTGGTGATAATTCAACTGCCTCCTGTCCGTCAATAGTAATAATAGGACGGTTATTTTTGTCGTTTGAAGCATCAATAATCAACTCCTTGTCGGTTGAAAAGATAATACTTCTGTCAACAAGTGAGTGTGGACAAATCGGCGTTTCTATAATACATTTTGCGTCGGGACTTACAACCGGACCTCCGGCAGCCATAGAATACGCAGTTGAGCCGGTGGGAGTAGAAATAATTACTCCGTCTGATCTTGACGATGACACAGTTCTGCCGTCGCAAAAAATCTTAACATCAATAAGTCTTGCACAGTTTCCTCGTGAGATTACAACGTCATTTAAGCAATGATATGTACTTATTATCTCATCATTCCTGATAATCTTTGCCTTTAACATAAGCCTTTTATCAATTTCGTATTCACCGTTAATAAGCTTTTTCATCAGATGAAGCTCGTCCTGTTCAAGCCCTGTTAAAAAGCCGAGTCTGCCTGCGTTTATACCAAGGGCAGGCTTGTTATAAAAAGATGCTTTTTTCGCAACATTTAATGTAGTACCGTCGCCGCCGATGGCAATAACAACATCGCTTTTCTCAAGGATATTTGATTCTTTATCAAAGATAATATTCAAATTACAAAATTCATTTTTATATTCATCGGACATATATACTGTTGAGGAAAGCTCATTCAAATATTTAACAACCTTGATTGTTAAATCATATACTCCGTTGTTATTAAGATTTGGAAAAACAGATAGCTTCATTTCTATCTCCTCAAGATAAATCTAAATGTGATTGATTAACTAATTCTTCAGGATTAACACCTGATTCAACAATCGGATTCGTGGTTTTGCAAAGGTAAATTAAATACTCAATATTACCCTCAGGTCCTTTAATCGGTGAGAATTCGAGACCCTTTACGCTAAATCCGTTAGTCAGCGCCATATCAATTACGCTGTTAACAACATCTAAATGTGTCTTTTTATCGCTTACGACACCCTTTTTACCGACCTTTTCTTTACCGGCTTCAAATTGCGGCTTTATTAAGCAAACTGCACAGCCGTTGTCGCATAACAGGCTGTTAAGATTAGGTAAAATATGCTTTAAAGAAATGAATGAGACATCTACTGAGGAAAAAC
>CAMGDK010000147.1 GCA_946042285.1 uncultured Clostridia bacterium
TGCAGGCTCAACCTCGGTAGCTCCTGTAATGAATGTACTTGCAGACAAGTATAAGGAATTGAATCCTGAAGTAACTATTGAAATTCAAGAGTCAGGCTCTTCAGCAGGAATCGAGTCAGCAATTCAGGGTGCTGTTGAAATCGCCATGTCATCAAGAGAGCTTAAGGACGAGGAAGCACAGACACTCAAATCAGAGACTATTGCTCTTGACGGAATTGCAGTAATTGTTAATCAGTCAAATTCAATCACTAATCTTTCCTCCGAACAAATAAAGTCAATATTTAAAGGCGAAACAGTTAATTGGGATGATGTCAAGAGTGAATAAAATTAAAGAAAAAGGTATGCAGGTTGTGTTTTTGATATGCGCCTGCATATCTGTTATAGCGGTAGTATATATTTGCAAATTCATTTTTCAAAATGCTATTCCTGCGATAAACGAAATAGGCTTTAAAAGCTTCGTGTTCGGCAAGGTATGGAAGCCAAAACAGGAGATTTTTGGTATATTTCCAATGATAGTGTCGAGTATATTTGTTACTCTCGGAGCGGTGATAGTAGGTGTGCCTATCGGATTGATGACTGCAGTTTTTATGAGCTGCTATTGTCCAAAGAATATATATAGGATAATTAAGCCGCTGATAAATCTTCTTTCATCTGTTCCGTCTGTAATTTTCGGCTTTTTCTTTCTCGTTTTTGTTGTGCCTATTATTCAAGCCTTAACAAATACAAGCGGAAAGGGAATGTTAACAGCATCGTTATTGCTCGGTGTAATGATATTGCCTACGATAGTCAGTACGGCAGAATCTTCAATCCGTGCCGTACCTCAAAGCTATTTTGAAGGCTCTATGGCTCTTGGAGCAACAAAGGAAATAAGCATTTTTAAAATAGTCGTTCCCGCCGCAAAATCAGGTATTGTTGCAGGTGTAATTCTCGGTATAGGCAGGGCGATAGGTGAAACCATGGCAGTTGTAATGGTTGTAGGCAATCAACCGATATTACCTCAGGGTATTACATCGGGGGTTAGAACTTTAACGGGAAATATTGTTCTTGAAATGGCTTATGCATCGGGATTACACAGAAAAGCTCTGATTGCAACCGCCGCAGTACTATTTGTTTTTATACTTATAATAAATCTTTGCTTTGCAATAGTAACAAGAAGAAAGGATGCGTAAAATGAGAAAAATCAAGGAATATTTAAGGCATCCTCTATCCTTTGCATTGCTTACTTTTGTCATGCTAAGCGCAGCAGTATCTATTATATCGATTTTACTTATTGTTATATATATTCTTGTAAAAGGGATACCGAATCTTAATTTGGATTTGTTTTCACCTGATTTTACAATGGATAATTTGTCCATGCTTCCGTCAATTATAAACACATTATATATTACTGCACTTACACTGATAATAGCAGTGCCGATTGGTGTGCTTTCGGCTGTATATCTTGTTGAGTATTCAAGAAAAAACAGCTTGTTTATTAAACTTATCAGAATAATAAACGAAACGCTTGCAGGCATACCTTCAATAGTATATGGTCTTTTTGGATTTCTTGCCTTTGTAATAGCAAAAGGATGGGGATATTCCATGATAGCCGGAGTGCTTACTCTTGCAATTATGGTGCTTCCTGTGATTATAAGAACATCGGAGGAAGCGTTGTTAGCCGTGGAAAGCTCGTATCGTGAAGCCTCGTTTGGATTGGGTGCCGGAAAAATAAGAACTATATTTAAAATCGTTTTGCCTTCGGCTATACCCGGAATATTATCAGGTATAATTCTTGCAATAGGTCGTATAGTAGGGGAAACAGCTGCACTTGTTTATACTGCCGGTACAGTGCCGGACGCTGCTACATCTCTTTCGTCATCTTCAAGAACATTATCCGTTCATTTGTATTGCCTGCTTAACGAAGGATTATATACTAACGAGGCATACGCGTGTGCAGTTGTACTTCTTATTGTAGTGATTATTATCAATGCATTATCAAACAAAATAGCAAAAAGGTTAAAAACAATATGAAATTTGAAATTAGAAATCTTGAGTTATATTACGGCGACTTCAAAGCTATTAAGGGAATAAATCTTAATATTGAGGAAAAGGAAATTACTGCGTTCATTGGTCCGTCAGGTTGCGGAAAATCAACAGTTATAAAGACACTTAACCGAATGAACGATCTTGTTGACGGCTGTAAAATCAGCGGAGAGATTTTATATGACGGAATTAACATTTATAATAATTTCGATGTTAATGAGCTGAGAAAAAATGTAGGTATGGTTTTTCAAAAGCCTAATCCGTTTCCTATGAGTATTTATGACAATGTTGCTTACGGACCGAGAACTCATGGTATTAAAAAGAAAAAGGAGCTTGATGAGATTGTTGAAAAATCGCTTACTCAGGCTGCACTTTGGGATGAGGTTAAGGATAATTTAAAGAAAAGCGCATTAGCTTTGTCAGGCGGTCAGCAGCAAAGACTTTGTATAGCAAGAGCGATTGCGGTAAATCCGGATGTAATACTGATGGACGAGCCGACATCTGCGCTCGATCCAATAGCTACAAAGAAAATTGAGGATTTAATTCTTGAGCTTAAAAGGGATTACACAATTATAATAGTAACCCATTCGATGAATCAGGCAAAAAGAATTTCAGACAAAACAGCATTCTTCCTGCTTGGTGAGGTTGTTGAGTTTGATGACACACAAATAATATTTAATAACGCGAAGGATGAGCGAACAAAAAGCTATATCAATGGTAGATTCGGATAAAAAAAACGGACAACTGCTTTAGTTGTCCGTTTTATACATGCTATTACTTGATGTCAAATATTGAATTTATAAGATTTTCATACACTTCGGCAGGGTGTTGTTGAAATTTATCCCTAATAACCTCAGCCTGTGCCTGCGACGGAGTATATAACGACAGCACCATAAAGTCCTTGTCGGTATCGCTCACATGCATAGTGATTTTATACTGATTTCCTTCCTTTTCAATAGATGTTTTATTCTCCTTTTTGTCTATTTCAAGCTTAACTATCTTTCTGACAATCTCAACGCTCTTTTCTCTAATCGTGATAGGAAGGTCGTCTTCGACTATTTCAACTGCAAATCTGCAGTCGTCTGTGATAATAAGATAGCCTTCTTCATCTTCAATGAATTTACCGTTTTTAATCATTTTGGAAATAGCGTTTGATATTTCAAAATAATTTGCTATTTTACCAATTACCATTGCATCAATAATATTTTGAGCCGTGATTTTTTCGCTGCAATTGGCAAGAATATAACAGGCGAGTATTTCTATTGCAGAGCTTGAGCGAAGCCCGCCGTCTTCAATACCGCCGGTAAAAGCATCAAATTCAAGTTTGTGATTGTATTCCATATTTTTCACCAGCCTTCGAGTGTATATATTCTGTCTCTTATACACATCTGACGCTGCCGACGAAGGCTTAGGT
>CAMGDK010000148.1 GCA_946042285.1 uncultured Clostridia bacterium
ATTTCTCGAAGTCTGCCGGCGTGTAGAAATCTGTAAATTGACTTTTTCTACACGCCGGGAGCACCGCAAGGTGCTCTGATATTTTTTGGAATGATAGTAGTAGTTAAAATGTAATTTTTGCACTTTAATATTTGACAAGGTGCAAATTTTGCACTATAATACCGTTAGAGGTGCAAACATGGATACAATTAAGAATTTGCGAATTGAAAAAAAGCTAACACAGCAGCAGGTTGCCGATATTGCAGGCATTTCCCTGCGCTCATACAAATCCTATGAAAACGACATAGAAAAGGTCGGCACGATTAAGTACAACTATATTCTTGATTTGTTGAAAAAAATAAATCCCGTCGATGAAGACCACGGGATAATAAGCATTGATGATATTAAAGAAAAATGCAAAAGCATTTTTGATAATTACGATGTTGAATACTGCTATTTGTTTGGCTCTTATGCAAAGGGCAGGGCAACGGAAAAAAGTGATGTTGATTTGTTAATTTCGTCAAATGTCAAGGGTATTAAGTATTTCGGCTTGGTTGAGGAAATCAGAAATTCTTTAAAAAAAAGGATTGATGCTCTTGACATAAATCAATTAAATGATAACATGGATTTAGTTCAGGAAATATTGAAGGACGGAATTAAAATATATGGATAACATAAAAAACGATATTCCCGAAGTATTGATAACACTGTGAGGATAAATATGGATTGGAGATTTAAGGACAGGAAATATACAGACGACGGCAAAACTCTTGTTATGGGCATAGTCAATGTTACGCCGGACTCGTTTTCCGACGGCGGTGATTATTTTGATGCAAAAAATGCGATTGAGCGCGCATTAAAGCACGAGGCTGACGGAGCCGATTTTATTGACATAGGTGCGCAGTCAACCCGACCGGGCTCGACGGTCATTTCCGCCGAGGAGGAGTGGTCAAGGCTTGAGGGTGTGCTAATCGGCTTGAAGGGTAAGCTTAATGTGCCTATCAGCGTTGATACATTTTATCCCGAGGTTGCAAGAAAGGCGATTGATGCCGGTGCCGAAATAATCAACGATGTCAGCGGTAAATTTAACGAGGACATGGCAAAAATTGTTAAAGAAACGGGCTGCGGCTGGATAATTATGCACAACGGCTCGGGTACGCCTGAGGATGTCAACAATCTTCTTGATGAAGTTGCTGCAAAATGCACTAAGCGCGATATTCCCGTTTGCCGTCTTTGCATTGATCCCGGAATAGGCTTTGGCAAGGACTACGAGGAGAATATTGAGCTTTTAAGGCGTGTTAACGAGATTAACCTCGGCTACGGCAGTGTGCCTGTTTTACTCGGCGTGTCGCGCAAAAGAGTAATAGGACAGGGAAGCAAACAGGAAAATCCAAAGGAGAGAATTTACGGCAATATTGCCGTTGACGCACTTGCAATTGCAAAGGGAGTTAACATAATAAGGCTTCATGATGTTGAGCATGAAATTCAGGGTATAAGAATGGCAGATGCCGTCTTGAAAAATAAGTAATCGAAATACAGGTGTTGTGATGCAGGATAAAATTTTAATCAGGGATTTAAAGCTCTTTGCTTACCACGGCGTAAACGAGGAGGAGAAGATTAACGGTCAAAATTTCTGTTTTGATGTTGATTTGTATGTAAATATAATAAAGCCATGTGTAACAGACGATGTAAACGACACTGTAAGCTATGCAAAGGTCGTTAAAACCATTAGAAGAGTGTTTTGCGGGGAAAAGTATAATCTGCTTGAAAAAGCCGCTCAAATAACCGCAGACGCAATTTTTGACGAATATGAGGATGTTTACAGAGTCGATATTACATTAAAAAAGCCGGAGGCACCTATTAAGGCGGACTTCGGCTGGGTAGGAGTTCAAATTTCAAGAGAGAGATAAGAGAGATATGCAGTATATTATAAGTGTCGGTACAAACCTCGGCGACCGCAGGGCAAACATTGAAAGAGCGATTGAAGCAATCAATCTTTTGCCTTACACAGATGTTGAAAAGCAGTCGGCGATTTATGAAACAGAGCCGATCGGCTATGCAAGGCAGGATAATTTTTACAATATCGTGCTGCTTGTTGAGTCGATTTTTGAGCCAAACGAAATGCTCGGCGCGTGCCTTGGCATTGAGTCCGGCTTCGGTAGGCAAAGGACTGTAAGATACGGTCCGAGAATTATTGACCTCGACATTATCTTTGCCGAGGATTGCGAGATTGAAACAAGGAATTTAATCGTTCCTCATCCGCGTTATCACGAAAGAAGATTTGTGCTTGAGCCGCTGCTTGATATTTTTCCTAACGGAATTGTGTTCGGCACGGACATTAAGCCTTATCTTGAAAAAACGACGGATCAGGATTTGACAAGGCTTGATATATGAACGGAGGATGAGCCATGCTTGGAATTATCGGAGCAATGGATGTGGAAATTGATGCGGTTAAAGGCAGAATTACGGACAAAACCGTGTCAAGCATTGCAGGTGTTGAATTTGTTTGCGGATTTATTGAGGGTGTTATGGTGTGTGCCGCAAAATGCTCACCGGGCAAGGTCAACGCCGCTCTTTGTACACAGGCAATGATTGATAATTTTGATATTGATAAAATAATAAATATCGGTGTTGCCTGCTCGCTTAGCAGTGATGTTGTGATTAAAAATGTTGTTGTTGCAACAGATGTTTGCGAGTATGATATTGATATTACCGCTCTCGGCGAGCCAAGGGGATTCATCAACGGCTTAAATGTAATCAAGGTTAAGACGGACGAGTCGCTTTCCGAAAGGCTTGCACAAACGGCAATCAGGCAAGGCGAAAGGATACACCGCGGCAGTGTTGCAAGCGGCGACACCTTTATTGCAGACGACAGCCTTAAGTCGTTTCTTGCCGACGAGTTCGGCGCAATCTGCGGAGAAATGGAGGGTGGTGCTATCGGGCATACATGCGCTGCAAACAATATTCCGTTTGCCGTTATGCGCTCAATCAGCGACGGCGGCGACAGCTCGGCACAGCTTGATTACCCGACATTTAAGGAAATCGCCGCAGAAAAATCCGCAGCGATTATATTGGAATTTATCAAAACCGAGCAAAAGCAGTATTCGTTGTTTGATTGATTTACCCGTACACCCGAACAACCCGACAAATGCAAAATGTGAATCGTTATAGGGATTTTACACGCATGCGGGCGAACGATGTTCGCCCCTACGGGATTCGTGGGCATGTACGGTTTCGTTAAATTTTTTGCCGAATGATTTGCGGCTTCATGCTGTAATACTCATGAACGATAAATGACACGACATATCTTGCGGGCGAACGATGTTCGCCCCTACGGGATTCGTGGGCATGTACGGTTTCGTTA
>CAMGDK010000149.1 GCA_946042285.1 uncultured Clostridia bacterium
ATCATAATGAGGATAACAACAGAAATCGTATCAGAGGTATAATTATGAAAATATATAACGTAATGCAATACGGTGCAAAGGGTGACGGCAAGACAAATGATGCTTTTTCAATTCAGCATGCGATTGACGATTGCTCAAAAAACGGCGGAGGTCAGGTGGTTCTTCCAAGCGGAAGAGTGTTTTATTCCGATTCAATCCGTTTAAAAAAGAATGTTGATTTACATATTCAAAAGGGCGCAGTTATTAAAGCTACCGATAATATCGACGGATATATCAGACCTAACAAGCTCATCAACGATCCAAAAACCGCACTTATCGGCAACCCTGTAACAGGCAAGCCGAGCTTTGTATTTATCTATGCCTACGAGGCGGATAATTGTACCATCAGCGGTGAGGGCACTATCGATGCTAACGGTCACGCCTTTGTTCAGCGCAAGGATCAGTATTATGTAACAGGCGACTTTTATCCACGCCCAACCGTCATCTATGTTGAAAAAAGCAATCACATTACATTTAAGGAATTTACTGTTATTGATGCTCCGTTTTGGACACTTCACCCGGCAGGCTGTGACGATGTTCTCATCGACAGGATTAGAATTCTTAACGACCTTGATGTTGCAAACAGTGACGGAATCGATCCCGACCACTGCTCAAATGTCAGGATTTTAGGCTGTCATGTAACATGCGCAGACGATTGCATCTGCCTTAAGGCTTCAAAGGGTAACAGCGAGTACGGTCCCTGCGAAAATATCGTAATTGACGGTTGTACGCTCGTTTCAACATCTGCTGCTATTAAGATTGGTACAGAGGGTGTCGGCGACTTTAAAAATGTTATCGTTTCAAATTGCGTTATCAGCCGTTCAAACAGAGGTATCTCAATTCAAATCAGAGACGGCGGTTGTGTTGAAAATGTAAGCTATTCAAATATTATCATTGAAACAAGACGCTTCTGCCCTGATTGGTGGGGTACTGCCGAGCCTATCGTTATCACAACCTTTAACCGTGACGAAAACACAAAGAGCGGTACAATCAAAAATGTTCGCTTCTTCAATGTAACGGCTAAGGGCGAAAACGGCGTTCTCATTCACGGCAACGAGGATAACATTATCGAGGATATTATATTTGAAAACTGTTCAATAGAGCTTACAAAAACAAGTAAATGGCAGTGTGGTCTTTACGACCTTCGCCCGTGTCTTGATTGGGGTGTTGAAAGCTACGACAATTCTGCATTCTTCATTAGATATGCAAAGAATGTTACAATTGAAAAGACGAAAACAAGATGGGGTAATCCATGCGACAGCTACAAGCATGCCATTGATGCAAAGCATGTTGAGAATCTTCTTCTTTGCAGATTTGACGGCCATAGCATATCAAACGATGTCGAGGATTATAAATTTGATAATGTTAAGGTAAAGGAGATTTAACATGGTAGAATTAAAGGGGTACAAGGTTAACAGCCTTTCAATAGAAAACAAGGTGCCTGCAGGCACACAGCTTAAGCTTCAAAATCAGCTTAAGTATAATGTTAATTATATGGACGGTGACAAAAGATGTGTTGGTATTATGGAGCTTCGTATTGCCGATGCAGATCTTCAGCCGTTTGAGATTAAAATTGAAATGGTGGCAGAGTTCACATACACAGACGATGATCAAAAGCCCGATATTCATACAACATCATTTGATCAGCTTTTCCCGTTTGTAAGACAGATTGTAAATACCGTAACATCATTTACGGGTATGCCGGGACTTATGATTCCTATTATGAAGCTTAACAGGGATACCGTCAAGGTCGGCGCACCAAATACACCCGAAGGCTCGCCGTTAAACTAAATCATGCAGTAAATAATAAAAATAAAAAGGAGTGTGAGATATGACTGAAAAAGCAGGTCTTTATTTTCACATTCCTTTTTGTCGTTCAAAATGCCCGTATTGCAGCTTTTACAGTGTTAAATACGACAGTGCTCAGGCAGAGCGATATGTCAAAGCTTTAATTGACGAAATGCAAAAATATAACGGCTCATTTGATACAATCTATTTTGGCGGCGGCACTCCGTCAATGCTCGAGCCGGAGCTTATCGGCAGAATAATTGATGCAGCCGCAAATCATTTTGATATAGACAATAATGCCGAAATTACGGTTGAATGTAATCCCTCAAAGGATTTGAAAAGAGATTTTGAGCTTTATAGGTCATACGGCGTTAACAGACTCAGCATTGGTATGCAAAGTGCGAAAAACGAGGAGCGCTTTGCACTTGGTAGGGCTGCCGGTCAAAATGAGGTTCAGCGCACGGTCGAATATGCAAGGCAAGCAGGTATCAACAACATCAGCCTTGATGTTATGCTTGCAACACCAAAGCAAACACTTGACAGCCTTGATGAAACCTTTGAATTTATCGACAAAATAAATGTCACTCATATCAGTGCATATATGCTTAAAATAGAGCAGGGGACAAAATTCTTCGAGCTTAAGGACAGACTTGCATTGCCTGACGAGGATACAGCATGTGATATGTATTTGAAAACCGTCGAGACGCTTGAGCGCATCGGCTTTGAGCAGTATGAAATCAGCAATTTTTGTAAAAAAGGATATGAAAGCAGGCACAACACAAAGTATTGGACATTAACTCAATATCTCGGAATAGGTGCAAGCGCTCATTCATATTTAAACGGCAAAAGATTTTATTATGACAACGATTTCAAGCTTGTTCAAGACGGTGTCGGCGGTACCGATGAGGAACGCGTTATGCTCGGCTTAAGGCTGAAAAAGGGCGTTGAAAAGGAGCTTATAAAAAACGATTATTCAAAGCTTTTAAAATTAGGATATATAGATGAAAACAACGGCAGAATAAGCCTGACACCAAAAGGAATGTTAATTTCAAATTACATAATCAGCGAGTTATTGTAAAAAATAATATCGGGAGTGATTATGTGCAAGAGGATAACCAGACTATAAACAGTCTAAACAATTTTGATGTGCCGACACATACACGCAGGCATAAAAAAAGCTATAAGGAAAAATACAGGCTTTCGCCCGAGCTTACAAACAGGTATTGCTCATGGGTGTCAAATCCAACGGTTCAGCCGGATAACGAAACCGAAATGGGAGTGCCGATTCCCGATGAAATCAACACTGAATTTTCAAAGGAATACGGCGAGGACGCAAAATTATAAAGGAGATGTCAAACGACATCTCCTTTCAGACTGTCGATAAAGTGGTCTGAACCACGCCAAATAATGTGAAGAATAAAAATTGCTCGTAGGGGCTTGCAGTGCAAGCCCGCTTTATTTTTTTCAGCGACTTAAAAATTTGAAAAGCGGCATAAATATCGAATTTATGCCGC
>CAMGDK010000150.1 GCA_946042285.1 uncultured Clostridia bacterium
TGCCTCTTGTCTCGTGGGCTCGGAGATGTGTATAAGATACAGATTCTGTATATGTTATAATGATAAAAAATTAGGAGGCTTAAATATGGAAATTACCACAAAAAGTTCAATGGGTGAGCTTGTAATATCGCATGAGGTACTGTCTTCAATCGCCATAAATTCAGCTAAAGATGTTGATGGTGTTTCATCATTTTATAATAAGCCTGTTGATGTTGTAAATACAATCAAGCAGGGAAGCCTTAAGGTAATGAGTCCCGTTAGACTTACTCAGGATAACGATGATTTTATAATTAGCATATACATTAACATTAAGCCGGGTAAAAAATTCCAAAAGGTTGCTACAGATGTTCAGGCTGCAGTTAAGGAGTCTGTACAGAATATGACCGGAAGGTTTGTTACTAAGGTAAATGTTATTGTTGCCGGTATTGATTTTGAAGAGTCGCCCGACTCATTAGAACCTTGTGAAAGTAAAGAGTAACAACCAGCCGACAATAATGCATTGTCGGCGCTTTTTTTAGGAGAATTTATGAAAAGAAGTGAAATGAGAGAGCAGGCATTTTTTCTTATTTTTGAGAAGCTTTTTGCCAAAGAAGATAACATTGATGATTTGATTGAATTATATTCCGAGAATGTTGAACCGGTGTGTGAATATGCAAGGGATATTTTTGCCGGTATTCAATCAAACAAGGATGTACTTTTAGATCTGATAAACAGCAATTCAAAATCTTGGAAATCAACAAGATTACCAAAGGTTACTCTTGCTTTATTGATGCTTGCAATTTACGAAATGAAATATGTTGACTCTGTACCTGACAGTGTTGCAATAAATGAAGCTGTTGAGCTTGCAAAGAAATACGCAGGCACTGAGGATGCATCATACATCAATGGCGTACTCGGTGCAGTATCAAGAGGTGAGTAATAGTGTATCTTGGATTTGATACAAGTAATTACACAACCTCTGTTGCTTTGTTTGACGGTAAAAATGTTATTCAACAAAAGAAGTTGCTTTCAGTCAAAGAGGGAGAAAGAGGCTTAAGACAAAGTGACGCTGTATTTCAGCATATTGTTAATATGCCGCAGCTTATGGAAGATCTTTGCTATAACAACAAGGGAATAAAAGCTGTCAGCGTCAGCACAAGACCGAGAAATACAGAAGGCAGCTATATGCCTTGCTTTCTTGTAGGATTTAACACGGCAAAGGCGGTCAGCACCTTTAATTCCTGTAATTTGTATGAAACATCACATCAAATAGGTCATGTTTTAGCCGCCTTATACTCTGTCGGAAGACTTGATTTGATAAGCGAAAAATTTGTTGCATTCCATTTAAGCGGCGGTACAACCGAAGCGCTTATGGTTGAGCCGGACGAAAAAGAAATAATTAAGGCAACCATTATTGCTAAAAGCCTCGATTTGAAGGCAGGACAAGCTGTTGACAGAACCGGTGTTTTATTAGGATTAAAATTTCCTTGCGGTATTGAACTGGACAAAATGTCGTTGCAATCGTCAACGGAATTTAAACATAAAACATCATTTAAAGGGCTTGATTGCTCCTTGTCAGGCGTTGAAAACAAGGTTAAAAAAATGATTGAGCAGGGTTCAAATTCCTGTGATATAGCAAAATTCACAATCACATATATTTGTGACACTCTCGACAAGATGACAGAAAATATAATCAAAATGTACGGTGATTTACCGCTTGTATATGCAGGCGGTGTAATGTCTAATACAATCATTAAGGACAAAATGAGCAATAAATATAAAGCTTTATTTGCCTCACCGGAATTTAGTTGCGATAATGCCGCCGGCATTGCAATATATGGTTATTTAAAGGAAAATCAGATATAATGACAGTTATAACCGTTTCGCAGTTAACTACTTATATAAAAGCAATTCTTGATGAAAGTCAGCCACTGAATAATGTGTATATTGTCGGCGAGATAAGCAATTTTATTCATTATTTCAGAAGCGGACACATGTACTTTACCTTGAAGGATGAAAAATCTCAAGTTAAAGCTGTTATGTTTTCCTCAAACGCCGAAAGGCTTAAATTCAAGCCTCAGGACGGAATGAGGGTTATTTGCAGAGGAAGGGTGAGCGTTTACGACAAGGACGGCACATATCAGCTTTACTGCGACGATATTCAGCCGGATGGTATTGGCTCGCTTAATCTTGCATTTGAGCAACTTAAGAATAAGCTTGATAGTGAAGGACTGTTTGACAGTAGATTTAAAAAAGCAATTCCAAGATATCCCAAAAAAATAGGTGTCGCAACATCAGATATGGGTGCGGCAATTGAAGATATAAAAAACATAGCTAATCGTCGTTATCCGATTTGTGAAATCGTTATTGTGCCGACAATTGTTCAGGGTGAAGCAGCTTCGCAGGATATAGTTAAATCCATCGAGATTCTTGATAGCATTGATGATATAGATTTAATTATCGTCTCAAGAGGCGGAGGCTCGCTTGAGGATTTGTGGGCATTTAACACAGAAGCAGTAGCAAGAGCAGTATTTAATTGCAATAAGCCTGTTATATCTGCAGTCGGTCACGAAACAGACTATACCATATGTGATTTTGTGTCGGATTTAAGAGCTCCGACTCCAAGCGCTGCGGCTGAGCTTGCTCTTCCGGATTGCAGCAATATTTCCGCTTTTGTTTGTGATGTCCGCAACAGAATCACATTATCTGTAAATAACAAAATAAACCACGAGCTTCAAAGGCTCGACCATATTTCAAATGAAACCGTATTAGCTTCTTCAGAAATATTTGTTAACCGTAATTTAGAGAGAATTGATGAGATAAAAGAACTACTCAATTCAATTATTTCATCAAAGCTCGAAAAGCAATCTTATAAGCTATCTGCATGTGCAGGTAAGCTTAATGCTTTAAGCCCTTTAAAAACATTGGAAAGAGGCTACTGCATTACAAAAAGCAATGATAAGGTTGTTAAATCAACTAAAGATTTAACTATTGGTGATACAATTAACGTCATGTTTACGGACGGCAGTATCAGCTGTGAAATAAATGAGGTAAAGGCTTATGAATAATTTAACATACGAAGCGGCAATATCAAGACTTGAGGAAATAGTGAATCTTTTAGAAAAGAACGAGATTTCTCTCGATGAAAGCATAAAGCTATTTGAAGAAGGCATCGAACTTACGGCATATTGTTCAAATACGTTAAAAAATGCTCAACAGAAAATAACAACTCTTTCAAAGGAGCAATTATGAATCAAACTGAATTTACAAATGTACTCAATAACGATATAAGAAAAGTAAACCATTCTCTTTTGTCATTTTTGCCTGACGCGAAGGAC
>CAMGDK010000151.1 GCA_946042285.1 uncultured Clostridia bacterium
TCGTGGGCTCGGAGATGTGTATAAGAGACAGATACATAATTCACCGCAAAAATTTATACACATTATATATATGATTACGGCGCAAACAATATAACCTATAATCTATATTCCCGAAAGAGAATACAAAACATCGCGCGAAATATTCGGTTGCAGACATGAGTTAATTGCCATGCCGATGAGCCGTGAGCCGTGCTCGATTACCTTGTCGATTTCTCTTGGTGTAACAAACATATCGTCGCGCGTATTTCCCGCACCGAAAACAGATGTTGAGACAACGGTCGGTATGCCGATTGCAATTACCGGAACATTCAGCGTTGACCTTGATATTTCGCATCTGTGATTGCCGACTCCGGAGCCGGGGGATATTCCGGTGTCCGAAAGCTGAACGGTTGTGCCGAGTCTGTCGGCGGACGAAGCCGCAAGCGCGTCAACAGTAATAACAACCGACGGCTTAATCTGCTCAACTATCCCCTTTACAAGCTCCGCAGACTCAATGCCTGTGTTGCCGATTACTCCCGTTGCTACTGACGCAACGCTGAAAAAATCCCTGAACAGCTCATTGTTTATGCCCTTAACATGCCTTGTTGCAATTATTTTTGATGACACTCTCGGTCCGAGCGCATCTGCCGTTATATCCGTATTTCCAAGTCCGACGACGAGTGCGCTGTCCATTTTTTCGGGAAGCATTGATTTTAAAAGAGAGGTAAGCGAGTTGAGTCCGTCCTCAATCAAATCCGGTGTATCGGGTATCGACGCAGCATTATATGTTAAGTATCTGCCTATCGGCTTGCCGATTGCACGGGCTCCGTTTTCGTTCAAAACAGTTACCTCCGTGACATCGTGCGTCTGTGTAACCTTTACTCCGTCAATCAGCGTTTTTTCGGCTGATTCATAGCATTCCACTGCCAAATCCGTATAATTTTTCAAAATATCACCCAAAAAAATATATCTTTTTAATAAAAGTATGTCCAAAAATAAAAAAATACTTGCAATTTTAAATAAGTTGTGATAAGATACATTAGCATTAAAAGACAAGGGATAACATCCCATATACCTAATTTATCCGCTAAAGGAGTGAAAAAAATGGCAAACATTAAGTCAGCAAAGAAAAGAGTTAAGGTTAACGCAAAGAAGGCTGCTGCTAACAAGGCTGCTAACTCAGCACTTAAGACAGCTATCAAAAAGGCAAACGCTGCTATCGAGACAAACGCTGCCGATAAGGACGCACTTGTTAAGGACGCTGTAAAGAAGATTGATCAGGCTGCTTCAAACAACCTTATCCACAAGAATTGCGCAGCAAGAAAGAAGAGCAATCTTGCAAAGAAAGCAAACGCATAATGATTTTTTGTTAATTAAAATCGTTGAACCGTTCCGTTGGGACGGTTTTTGCTTTTTTCAGGATAATACTAAAGTAAAACGACAATATAAGCCCTTGGTGAATATTAACATTTCTTTTGCTTTTCTGTCTTGACTTTAAGAGGTAATGCCTCTATAATAGAATTATAGCTTGAAAGGGGTTATTATTATGAATTTCAAAAAGTTTTTAAAGGTTGTCAGCGCACTTGTTGCAATTGCAGGCATAGCTGCTGCTGTTTATCTCGCAATTCAAAAGGTAATGGGCAAGAAGGAGCCTGAATATTTTGACGACAATGATTTCTTTGAGTGCGATAATGAGCTGGAAATTATCGAGGCAAAGGACGAGCCTGAAGCTCCTGTCGAGGAAGAAAAGGCAGAGGAGAAGGCTGCTCCTAAAAAGAAGCCTGCTCCTAAAAAGAAATCCGCTCCTAAAAAGAAGTCTGCTGAATAATTAAAAAATGTTGACAACAAAAACCGGTCTAAAGCTTTTGTTTTAGCCGGTTTTTTCATTAAAAAGGGATAACAAATCATGAGTATTTATAACGAGTATTTATATTCCTGCGGTCTTGTGCTTGAGGGCGGCGGACTGCGTGCGCTTTATTCAAGCGGTGTGCTTGACGCCTTTATTGAGGCTGAAATCACATTTCCTTATGTTATAGGTGTGTCTGCCGGATCGTGCAACGGTGTTTCATACATTGCAAAAAACAGGCACAGAATGAGGGACCTTACAATTAACTATTCCCGCGACAAGCGATACATGAGCCTTAATTCAATGATTAAGCACGGCGAATACCTTAACTCCGGCTGGATTTTCGGCGAGCTTGCTTACGACATTTTGCCTCTCGACTACGACGAATTTGAAAGGTCGGGTACAGCATTTTGCGCGGTTACGACCAATGCATCGACAGGAAAGCCCGAATACTTTTATCCAAAGAATTTCAGAAACGGCTGTGAGGAGCTTAAGGCAAGCTGTGCCATGCCGATTGTATCAAAGCCGGTTAAGCTTGGAGCTGATTATTACTACGACGGTGGACTGACAGATTCCATTCCACTTAAAAAAGCCTTTGACGACGGCTGTAAAAGATGTGTTACAATTCTCACTCAACACAGGGATTACATTAAGCATCAGCCTGCACACATCAATGCAATGAAAAGAGCGCTGAAAAAATATCCTTTGATTGCAGATGCCTTGGAGGAAAGGCATAAAATCTACAACGCTCAGAAGGAATATGTTTTTGAGCAGGAAAAATCAGGCAACACGCTTGTAATCTGTCCGAGTGAGCCGCTCAACTGCCCTACGCTTGAGAAAAACACGGATAAGCTGTGGAAAATCTACAACATGGGTTACAGGGACGGTAAGCAAAGCATTGACAGAGTTAGGATTTTCCTAAATCAAGATTGATACAAAAAAGACTTGAATCGAGTCCACGAACGATTCAAGTCTTTTTCTTTTTATTTTTATTTTACATCCCATCGGTGATGCTCTTTCTTCAAATTGCTCTCGATTTTTGCAATTACAAATATCAGGCTTAATGTTTGAATCAGCAGTATGACTAATGCGGTAATACTCGTTTTTTCACTGCTTCCTGCAAAAATCTCAACAAGCACAACTGCGGCAATGCTTGGAATGATAAGAATTGCGCCGTCAAAAAGAAGATACTCACCCATCATGCTTTGCGCCCAGCTCCAGCTCCTGATGCAGCGCATGCTCCTTGGAGTGCGGTAGCCGATAACATGATTTATTTTATATGTAAAGCCGTTTAACACCGCTGTTCCTATTGCGATATAGAGTGCAGGTAAAAGCACAACAATAATCAAATTAAAAGCCATAACCGTACTCTCCTGCTGCTACTCTTCAATAAATATAGGATTTGTGAATGCCCAAATAAAATCAGGTACGG
>CAMGDK010000152.1 GCA_946042285.1 uncultured Clostridia bacterium
AGATTAGGTAAAATATGCTTTAAAGAAATGAATGAGACATCTACTGAGGAAAAACCAATTTCCTCGGGAATTTGCTCACGGGTAACGTATCTGAAATTAGTTCTTTCAAGGTTTATTACTCTTTCATCAGTTCTTAATTTCCATGCAAGCTGACCATAACCGACATCAATGGAATACACCTTAGAGGCACCGTTCATAAGCATACAGTCTGTAAATCCACCGGTTGACGCACCTACATCCATGCAAATTGTACCGTCTAAGGTTATCGGGAAGCATTCCATTGCCTTTTCAAGCTTAAGTCCTCCCCTGCTGACATACTTTAGAGTGTTACCTCTTACCTCAATATTGTCATCTTCTTTAATTTCTTTTCCCGGCTTATCAGACTTTTGATTGTTAACATATACGATGCCTGACATGATTATTGCCTTTGCTTTTTCCCTGCTTGGTGCAAAGCCCTGCTCGCATAAAGCCACATCAAGCCTAATTTTATTTGATTTAGCCATTTTTGACCTCTTCGATTATTGAATTATAATCCATGTGATATTTCTTGATTTGTGCGCTGACTTCTGCCTGCTTGACAAATTCATCGTTAATTGCAATATGCTTGAATTGAGCTTTGATATTATTTTCTGCAATCATACTGCCGAAGCTTTCACCGATTGAACCAAGCTCAATGCTTTCTTCGTAAAAAAGTATTCTTTTACAATCAACTATTTCGTTTAAAACCTTTTTGTCAATAGGCTTGATTCTATTCAGCTTAATTATAAAGCAGTTATCCAAGCAGCTATAAGCCTTATAGCATTCATCGAAAAGTCTTCCGTATGTTACCAAGCAAACAGGATTGGTATTATCACCTAAAACACTATATGATTCATGGTTATACTCATAATCATAATCATTCGGCTTTTGCGGCTCACTACCTCTCGGGTACCTGATTGCTACTGCATTTTTTTCTTTATATATAGCATTGTAAAGCATTGATTCAAGCTCTTCGTAGTATGTTGGAGCATAAATTGTCAGCCCGACAACAGAGTTTAAAAACGATGTGTCAAATACACCTTGATGACTTTCACCGTCGGCACCGACAAATCCGGCTCTGTCAATGGCAAAAATAACCTTTAAATCCTGCATTGATACATCATGAATCAATTGATCGTAGGAACGCTGAAGAAATGTCGAATATACGGCAAATACAGGTATCAAACCGTTTTTTGCAAGACCGCTTGAAAATGTGACAGCGTGCTGTTCGGCAATACCGACATCGAAAAATCTTTTAGGAAATTCCTTAGAAAAATTATTTAATCCTGTTCCTTCTGCCATTGCCGCGGTGATGCAACAAATTCTGTTATCGTTACGGGCAAAATTGCACATGACATCGCCGAATACTGATGAAAAACTCTTTCCGCTTGATTTTGGCTCACCTGTATTTATATCAAATTTACCTATACCGTGAAACTGTGTAGGATTTTTCTCTGCAGGATCGTAGCCCTTACCCTTTACGGTATTAACATGTATAAGTACAGAGTGGTTGTGTGCCTTTGCAGCAGAGAATACAGAGGTTAAAGCATCTATATCGTGGCCGTCAATCGGTCCGTAATATCTGAATCCCAAATCCTCAAAGAAGGTTGATTTATATACCTTTTTTCTGATTTTTTGATTTATCAAAGTGGCGAGTCTGTTAATTTGAGAGCCTAATTTGATTTTTGTAAGTCCCTTTTGAACCTTTGATTTAAAGGTAACATATCCTTTTGATGTTCTTATTGTGGTAAGATTTTTTGCCATTGAGCCGACATTCTTGCTGATAGACATGTTATTGTCGTTTAATACTACAATGAGATTACTGTTATCGTTACCTGAATTATTGAGTGCTTCAAAGGCGAGTCCTCCTGTTAAAGCACCATCGCCGATAACTGCAATAACCTTACCCTTTTCACCTTTAATCCTTTTTGCCTTTGCAAGACCGACAGCAGCAGAAATAGATGTTGAGCTGTGACCTGATGAAAAAATATCGTGCTTGCTTTCGACAGGTCGTGTAAATCCGCTGATACCGTTTTCGGTTCTCAGGGTACTAAATAAATCTTTTCTGCCGGTAAGGATTTTGTGAGTGTAGCATTGATGTCCTACATCAAATACAATTTGATCAACCGGACTGTTAAATACCTTGTGCAAAGCAACAGTCATTTCAACTACTCCGAGATTTGACGCAAGATGACCTCCGGTATGTGAAACTGTGTCAATAAGCATTCTTCTTATGTCACTGCACAGTAATTCTAATTCATCATTATTCAGTTTTTTAAGATCTTCAGGTGAATTTACCTTATCAAGAACTGACATAGCTGTTTTCCTTAATTTTCTCTGTTTACAAGCCTGTATGACAAAAGCTCAAGAAATTCCGTGTTTTCAAAATACTTTAACTGCTCAATAGCAGCATCCGTTAGTGTTTTTACATCGCTTTTAGCCTTTTCAATACCAACAAGAGTTGCGTAGGTTGTTTTGTTGTTTTCTGCATCCGAGCCGATTGGCTTGCCGAGCTTTTGCTCGTCACCTATAATATCAAGAATATCATCTTGAATTTGAAATGCAATACCGAGTGAATAAGCAAATTTTGAAGCAGCAGCAATCTGCTCGTCGCCTGCACCTGCACTTATACAACCCATAAGACATGCCGCAGAGATAAGAGCGCCCGTTTTCATTTTATAAACCGTAAGAAGTTGATTGATGTTTGGATTTTTCTTTTCATAAATCAAATCAATAACCTGTCCGCCGATCATGCCGCAAACACCTGCGTTTTGAGCAAGAAGACTTATGGCAGATGCTTTGATTTCACTCGGTAAATCGGAGGATGCAACAATATCAAATGCGTGTGTTAAAAGAGCATCTCCGGCAAGTAAAGCGGTTGCTTCACCGAATTGCTTATGACAGCTTGGCTTACCTCTTCTCATATCATCATCGTCCATACAAGGAAGATCATCGTGGATAAGACTGTATGTATGAACATACTCAAGCGCACATGCAAGGGCAAGACAATCATCACGAGAGCCGCCGCAAGCCTTTGCAAACTCAAGAGCTAAAACCGGTCTGATTCTTTTTCCTCCGTTAATAAGGCTGTATTCCATTGCCTTAACAACCTCGACCTGTCCGTCCTTCGCGTCAGGCAAAAATGACAAAAGAGAATGGTTTACTTTTCTTATATCG
>CAMGDK010000153.1 GCA_946042285.1 uncultured Clostridia bacterium
ACCTAAGCCTTCGTCGGCAGCGTCAGATGTGTATAAGAGACAGATATGATATTATATAACAAAATAAAGCTTTAGGAGTATTTATGATTGATGAAATTCAGGAAGAGGAATATGTAAGTCCTCTTGTAGTACATAAAAAGACTGACGCCTCTTATCAAGAGACTTGTGCAGAGGTCTCAATGCAAACAACACATGTTGATGAAGATACTGCTGACGAGCCGACTCTTGAGCGTCACAGATTCAAAAAAAAGAAGAAGAAAAGCTCAAAGCCGATTGTTATTTGTATTCTTATTTTATTAGCCGTTATTGTCGGTGCTGTTGTTGCAAAAAACACAAATCTGTTTACGCAAAATAAGGATGCAAATACAACAACAGCTAAGTCCTATACAACCGCTCCTGTGAATGAGTTTGAAGGAATTATTACTGTAAAGAATACATATATTTTCTTTGAAGGCGTTGAAATTAATGGTGTTGAGGAGCTTGAGAGGGAGATTAAATATCTTGAAAAGGGTACTAAATTTACAATTCAGGATGAAAACGCAAATGTTGATTTTCTTAATTTTGAAGTGCTCTCTCTGCTTTCAAAGTACGGTATTGAATATGAGATAACTCATATTGTTTCGTCGGGATTGATGTCTGTGTATGAAACTACTGCTGCACCCGTACAATCCGAACAACCCTCTAATGAAGCAGAATCATCAGTTGAAGAACAGCCCTCTTCGGAAGAAAATATTGAGAATTAGTTATGAACTACGAATATTTATATTCTCTTAATTTGAATTCACAGTTAAACAGTAAAGTAATTGACCTTATCAATAATGATGAGGTCAATGTTTTATGCCTTGCCGAAAAATGCATGAATGATAATTTTGACTGTCTAAAAAGAGTTGATGACTTAACAATATTAGCAGTTATTGTTTGCTGTCTTGAGTCTATGCATGAAAAATACAAAGAACTCAATATTGACGATAAGGTGTTTTTTGATACTATTAGTGATATTAAGATTTGGTGTGAGAATAACGGCAATAAAGGTCTTAAAAATGTAGGTTGGATAAAAAATCACTTAAGATGCGAGCTTTTTAGGTTAGGCAGATTGCAGTTTCAAATATATAAGTGTGAAAACAAAACATTAAATTACGATTTGCTTCCGTTCAATTACGGCGAAAATCTTATTTATATTCACATACCTCAGGGTGAAAGGCTTGTTTATGCTGATTGTATTAACTCCATTAAAGAGGCTATTGCGTTTTTTGATGAGCATTTTTCAAATTATAGTTTTAAATATTTCTTTTGTGAAAGCTGGCTGCTGTATTGTGATAATTGGTTGTTTATGGAAAGCTCGAGCAATATATTGCAGTTTTCCACACTGTTTGATGTTGTGTATTCCGTTGATGATGACAGACAGGCGATTGAACGGATCTTCGGCAAAAGAAGAATAATAAAAAGTGCCTATCCTCAACAAACAAGCCTGCAAAAAAATGCGGTGAATTTCATGAAAAACGGCGGCAGGCTCGGTGTCGGAATAGGCATAATAAATAAGAACGATATTTAGATTATTATAGCTTTTGATAGCTTGATACTGCGAGGGCATCACAACGCTCGTTATAAGGATGTCCGTTGTGGCCCTTAACCCAGTTAAATTCAACCTTGTGCGTATTTAACAATGGTAACAACTGCTCCCATAAATCAACATTCAGCGCAGGCTTTTTGTCAGCCTTGCGCCAGCCGTTATTCTTCCAAGAATATACCCAGCCTTTAGTAATTGCGTCGCAAACATATTTTGAGTCGGTGGTTAGCATAATTTCACAAGGCTCCTTTAGTGCCTTTAGCGCTTCAATAACTGCAGTTAATTCCATTCTATTGTTAGTGGTTTCGGGGAAAGCACCGCATAATTCCTTTTCTGTGTTGCCATATACGAGGATTGCTCCCCAACCGCCCTTGCCGGGATTACCGCTGCAGGCACCGTCTGTATAAATGTAAACTTTTTTCATTTTTACCTCGAATTTATCAAATGATGTACATATTTTACCACCAAATCAGGCAATAATCAATATATAAGTGTCTTGACAAGGACAGGAATATATCTTATTATATATAATAATTATTTAGTTCGGAAAAAATACAGATTACGGAGGTTAATAATGACAACTAAGAATAAGGCAAACGGCAATTCTGCTCGCGGAAAACGGAATTCCAAAGGGCGATATGTAACATACCGTAAGCCAAATCACAAGAAAAAGGAGCAGATTCATCAAAAAAAGAGCGAATCTGTGTACCTGTCTTTTCTTGGTGGTATCAACGAAATAGGAAAAAATATGACCTTGTACGAATATGGCGATGACATGTTTATCGTTGATTGCGGACTTGCATTTCCTAATTCCGATTTACCGGGTGTAGATTTGGTAATTCCCGATTTTGCGCATGTTGAAAAATGTGCAGATAAAATTAGAGGAATCATTGTAACGCATGGTCACGAGGATCATATCGGCGGACTTGCATATCTTTTGAAAAAGGTAAATATTCCTATATATGCAACAAAGCTTACTATCGGTCTTATTAAGGGTAAGCTTGAGGAGCACGGTCTTCTCAATTCCGTTAAGCTTGTTGAGGTTAAGCCTCACGATAATATAACTCTCGGTGCTTTCAATATTGAGATGATTCATGTCAATCATTCAATACCCGATGCAGTCGGTCTTGCAATAAGATGTCCGGCAGGCGTCATTATTCAAACAGGCGACTTTAAAATTGACACAACTCCTGTTGACGGTGAAATGATTGATTTACCACGCTTTTGTGAGTACGGTAAAAGGGGAGTTCTCGCTCTTCTTTCGGATTCAACAAATGCGGAAAGACCGGGCTATACAACAAGCGAGAGGACAGTTGGTGACTCATTTGAAAATCTTTTCAGAAAAGCACATAACAAAAGAATAGTTGTTGCAACATTCGCTTCAAATATTCACAGAGTACAACAGATCATTGATGTTGCTCAATCAAGAGGAAGAAAGGTTGCCGTTATCGGCAGAAGTCTTGAAAATCTTGTTAAGGTTGGTAGCGAGCTTGGATATTTGAATGTACCCGAGGGTGTGTTAATTGACATCAATTTAATTCACAGCTATCCCGATGATAAGCTTGTAATTATAACAACAGGTTCACAGGGCGAGCCTATGTCTGCCCTTACTAA
>CAMGDK010000154.1 GCA_946042285.1 uncultured Clostridia bacterium
ATATCACAACTCGCAGTGAAAATCAAACTTGGGAATAAATTTTTCATCTGCTGATGATAATTCCTGAATAAATATCTTTTCAATCCCTTTATTTTCTGCGTATGAAACGACCTTATTATATTCCCTTTCGGTTATTTTTCGATTTATTTCGGGGAGATGTGTCAAATCATTACACGGCACATACTGAGCCATTAAGGATATATAAGTATCCGTCAAATTATCACTAATCCAATCAATAATTTCTATTGAAGAATTTGTGTTTTGCGGCAAAACAAGGTGGCGAACTATCAAGCCGCTTTGCATAATACCGTTATTATCAAAGCTGTCCCTCACCTGTCTTCTCATTTCCTTTAAAGCAAGACTTGCCTTTTCAAAATAATTTTCGGCAGAGGAATATCTTTTTGCCTTATCAGGTCTTATATACTTCAAATCCGGCAAATAAATATCAATCAAGCCGTCAAGCTCCTTAAGCGACTCTACCTCCTCGTATCCACTGCTGTTATACAAAACAGGAATAGGGCATTTCCACTTATACAACACATTCGCAAGATGATGAGAATAATGGGTTGGATTGACAAGATTTATATTATTCGCACCCTGTTCAATCAAATTTTCAAATATTTCAATCAGCTTAGCTTCGGTGATTTCAACGCCCTTAAGCTCATGGCTGATTTCGTAATTTTGACAGTAAGCACATCTTAAGTTACATCCGCTAAAAAATACTGCACCGCTACCGTTTTGTCCGCTCAAGCAGGGCTCCTCCCAATAATGAAGCGCTGCTCTTGCAATTTTAAAGCTGTTATTTGAACGACAATAGCCTAATGATTTTGACCTGTCAACATTACAATGCCTTGGACAAATTGAACAATTCATATCAATTCCTTGTAAATATCTCCTTTTTTAAAAGGTGATTTAGCAGCAATTTCCTTGGCAGCGGCACTCACTGACATGCCTTTATCAACAAGCTTTTTAGCTTCATCTACTGCTTGCTCATGTGTAATTTGCGATTGTGCCTCATCTGCTTTACCGTCAATTACAAGCACAAACTCTCCCTTTGGTGATTTTTCATCATAGAGATGAACGGCATCCGAAAGAGTAGTTCGTATGACCTCCTCATGAAGCTTTGTAAGCTCCCTAACCAAAGCAATTTTTCTGTCTCCTAAAGTGTTGAATAAATCGTTTAAGGTATTTACGAGCTTGTGCGGTGCCTCGTACAAAATAATTGTTCGTTTCTCGTCCTTTAGCTCTTCAAGATGCTCACGGCGAGATTTTTTTGAAACAGAAAGAAATCCCTCGAAGGTAAAGCGACCTGACGGCATTCCCGATACTGCAAGCGCAGTTGCAAAAGCAGTAGGTCCCGGAACTGCCTCAACATCAATCCCCCACTCTCTGCAAAGAGCAACAAGATCCTCACCCGGATCGGAAATTGCAGGCATACCGGCATCTGTTACTATCGCACAGGTTTCCCCACGCTGTATTCTTTGGCAGATTATTTCACCTCTCTGCCTTTTATTATGTTCAAAATAGGATACCATTTCCTTTTTTATTCCAAAATGATTAAGCAGCTTCAAGGTTACCCTTGTATCCTCTGCCGCAATAAAATCAACACTTGAAAGGACCTCAACCGCTCTAGGAGAAAAATCGCCGAGGTTTCCTATCGGTGTTCCGACTACATATAATTTTCCGCTCATTTATCGTACCCATCGGCATAAGAGCCGTAAATGTCAAGCATTTCCTGTGTGAATTTTCCGTTTTCCTTTTTTATGATCAGCTGTGGTTCAACGCGTAAAAACGGCTTTGCGCCCTTTTGCCCCTGAACAAGAAACAGAAATGGCTGTTCACCCTGCCTATCCTGAACAAAGCGAAGCCTTTTAGGCTCAATTTTATATTGACGCATTACAGTCAATGTGTCAACAAGCCTTTCGGGTCTATGACACATACAAAAGCGACCGCCGTATTTCAACAGATATGATGCAGCCTTTGCCGCGTCTTCAATATTACAGCAGACCTCATGACGAGCAATTCTCGCACTTTCACCGAGTGACTCAATGCCTGTACCTATCGGCTTATAGGGAGGATTCATCGTTACAAGTGAAAATTCCTCTGCCTTAAACGCTTTATCGCACTCTCTCAAATCACACAAATAAGGAGTAATCCTGTCCTCAATACCGTTAAGCTTAATGCTGTAATTGAGCTGTTCAAAAGCATTTTGCTGAATATCAAGAGCGCTGACATTATTGATTTTTTTATTTCTGAGCCATAGAAGCGGAATAATTCCGCATCCTGTACCCATATCAAGAGCCTTATCTCTTGGCTTAATTCCTGCGAAATGAGATAAAATTACTGCATCTGTACCAAATGTATGCTCGCTCGACACAGCAATTTTAATGTCATCCGATAATCTTTCTATATTATACATAAGCTTATTATAACATACAAAATGATTTTTTCAACAAAAGAATAAAGGCGAATGAACAGTCATCCGCCTTTGATATGTATTTATTACTGCTTTGCACCGTTATCAAACATTTCAAGTGCCTTAACACTGACTGCGAAGCACTCACCGAGTCCCTTAAGATTCATGTTGTCATAAGTATCTCTGCGAGTATGATAATAGTCCTCAAGCTTGTGGTTAAGACCTGTGATGCCTGTTGCACGGAAGCCTGCCTGTGCAAATGCAGCAGAGTCGGTAGCACCTCCGAGAGGCGGAACCCAACCCTTTTTACAAGGAATTCCGGCAGCCTTTGATGCTTCCATAAATAAGTCGGATACATCCTTGTCAGCCTTAACAGTACCGTTGAGATCGCGATAGTTTGTCATTAAGAATTTAGGATCATGGATGGTGTCATAAGAGATAATGAATGTAGGAACATCCTCAAACTCGCCCTTATGAGCCTCGCACCATGCCTTTGAGCCTCTAAGACCTGCCTCCTCGGAGCCGGTAAGGATAACGCCAACCTCAGTATTTTCAAGAGTGATACCCTCATCACGAAGAGCCTTAAGAACTGCAATACCCATATAGCAACCGGAAAGATTATCGTTAGCACCGTCAACTACTCTGTTCTTATTCCACATCCAATAGAGACCGACAAGGAAAGGAACAAATACAAGACCGATAAGAGCCATCTTGAATAATGTTGAGCCCTGCTCAGCCATGGTGAACGGACCGTACTTAAT
>CAMGDK010000155.1 GCA_946042285.1 uncultured Clostridia bacterium
GATTGCCTCTTGTCTCGTGGGCTCGGAGATGTGTATAAGAGACAGACAATGGACGCTTTAAACAAAAAAACTATTGAAGACATTGATGTTAAGGGTAAAAGAGTTCTTGCTCGTTGCGACTTTAACGTTCCGCTTAAGGATGGCGAAATCACAAACGATAAGAGAATTGTAGCTGCTCTTCCGACAATTAAATATCTTATGGAAAACGGCGCTAAGGTTATCCTTTGCTCACACCTTGGCAGACCAAAGGGTGAGTATAAGCCTGAGTTCAGTCTTGCTCCTGTTGCAAAGAAGCTTTCGGAGTACCTTGGTACAGAGGTTAAGCTTGCTGAGGACGCAGAGGTTGTAGGCGAGAATGCAAAGAAGCTTGCTGCCGAGCTTAACGACGGCGAGGTTATGCTTTTAGAGAATGTAAGATACAGAAAGGAAGAAACAAAGAACGAGGAGAGCTTCTCAAAGGAGCTTGCTTCTCTTGCAGACATCTTTGTTAACGATGCATTCGGTACTGCTCACAGAGCTCACTGCTCAACAACAGGCGTTGCATCATATCTCCCTGCAGTATGCGGTTACCTTATTCAAAAGGAAATTAAGTTTATGGGTGGCGCTCTTGCAGAGCCAAAGAGACCTCTTGTTGCTATTCTCGGCGGTGCAAAGGTTTCTGACAAAATCGGTGTAATTGAAAACCTTATCGAAAAGTGTGACACAATCATCATCGGCGGCGGTATGGCTTACACATTCATGAAGTTCTTAGGTCACAGCATCGGAGATTCTCTCCTTGAGGCTGATTGGATTGAAAAGGCAGGCGAAATGATGCAGTCTGCAAAGGACAAGGGCGTTAACTTCCTTATCCCTGTTGACAACAAGGTTGGTAAGGAGTATGACGAGAATACAGAATCCATGATAGTTAACAGCGACGAAATTCCTGACGGTTGGATGGGACTTGACATCGGTCCTAAGACAGAGGAGATCTTCGCAAATGCCGTTAAGGGCGCAGGCACTGTAATTTGGAACGGTCCTATGGGCGTTTCAGAGTGGGACAACTTTGCTTCGGGTACAATTACAGTTGCAAAGGCAGTTGCTGAATCAGGTGCTATCTCAATTATCGGCGGCGGTGACTCTGTTGCAGCAGTTACAAAGCTTGGATTTGCCGACAATATGAGCCACATCTCAACAGGCGGCGGCGCATCACTTGAGTTCCTTGAGGGTAAGGATCTTCCGGGTATTTGCGCACTTGCCGATAAAGACTAATAAATTTTAATAGGTTAAGAGGTATAGTAATATGAATAAAGCAGTTAGAAAGGCAGTTATCGCCGGCAACTGGAAAATGAACAACACACCGGCACAGACTACTGCTCT
Source organism: uncultured Clostridia bacterium (assembly GCA_946042285.1). Taxonomy (GTDB): domain Bacteria; phylum Bacillota; class Clostridia; order Oscillospirales; family Acutalibacteraceae; genus Eubacterium_R. Next base: position 1,357 of record CAMGDK010000155.1, read on the forward strand.
TATCAATGAAATGAAGCCACTTGTTGCTGATGCAGATTGCGAGGTTGTACTTTGCGTACCATTCGTTGATATTCCTGCAGCAGTTGAGGCTGCAAAGGGCTCAAACATCAAAATCGGTGCTGAAAATGTTCACTTCAAGGACAACGGCGCATACACAGGCGAGGTAGCAGCAGATATGCTTGTTGAGCTCGGTGTTGAGTATGTTGTAATCGGTCACAGCGAGAGAAGAACATACTTTGGCGAAACAGATCAGACAGTTAATCTTCGTACGCTCAAGGCTCTTGAAAAGGGACTCAAGCCAATCGTTTGCGTTGGTGAAACACTTGAGCAAAGAGAGCTTGGTTATACAGAAACTCTCTTAAAGTTCCAGACAAAGATGGCTCTTACAAATGTTACTGCTGACCAGCTTAAGAATGTTATCATCGCTTATGAGCCTGTATGGGCTATCGGCACAGGTGTTACTGCTACTGCCGATCAAGCAGATGAAGGTAACGGATTTGTTCGTGCTGCAATTGCAGAGGCTTACGGTGACGAGGCTGCACAGGGCGTTACAATTCAGTACGGCGGTTCAATGAACGCAAAGAACGCTGACGAGCTTACCGACAAGGTTAATGTTGACGGCGGTCTCATCGGCGGCGCATCTCTTAAGGCTGAGGATTTCTCAATCATCGTTAAGGCTGCAAGCAAATAATCTATTGTAAAAAGGTGGGTGGTTGAGGTATCTTAACCACCCATTAACTATATCAATACAAATTTGGAGGATAATATGAAAAAACCTGTTGTACTTTGTATAATGGACGGTTTCGGCAAAAACGATTCCGATTACGGCAATGCTATTGTTGCCGCTAACAAAGCAAATCTTGACAAAATTATGGCTGAAAATCCATACACATATATCGGCGCATCGGGACTTAATGTCGGCTTGCCTGACGGTCAGATGGGTAACAGTGAGGTTGGTCATACAAATATCGGCGCAGGCAGAATTGTTTATCAGGAGCTTACAAGAATAACAAAGTCTATTGAGGACGGCGATTTCTTTGAAAACGAGGCTATGAGAGCAGCAGTTCAAAATGCTATCGACAACGGCACATCACTTCACCTTATGGGACTTATGAGCGACGGCGGTGTTCATTCTCACAACTCGCATATATGGGCAATCGTTAAGCTTGCAAAGCAGATGGGACTCGACAGAGTTTATCTTCACTGCATTATGGACGGTCGTGATGTTCCGCCGACAAGCGGTAAGGATTTTGTTGCGGACGCAATCAATCACTTGAATGAAATAGGTGTAGGTAAGGTTGCTACCGTTGTGGGCAGATACTACGCTATGGACAGAGATAATAACTGGGACAGAGTAAAGAAGGCTTACGATGCTCTTGTATTCGGCGAGGGTATCAAGGCAACGAACCCTGTTGATGCCATTGCAAAGTCATACGAAACAGTTGACGGCGACGGCAAGAACTTAACCGACGAGTTTATTCTCCCGACAGTTTGCCTTGAAAATGAGGGTAGAATAGGTGAGAACGACAGCGTTGTATTCTTTAATTTCCGCCCTGACAGAGCGAGAGAAATCACAAGAACATTCGTTGATGACGAATTTACCGGCTTTGAGCGTGAGCGCTTCAATTTGACCTATGTTTGCATGACTCAGTATGATGCAACAATGCCGAATGTGCTTGTAGCCTTCAAGCCACAGAGCCTTGCAAATACTCTCGGTGAGTACCTTGCTAAAAACAACATGACACAGCTTAGAATTGCCGAAACAGAGAAGTATGCTCATGTAACATTCTT
>CAMGDK010000156.1 GCA_946042285.1 uncultured Clostridia bacterium
TATTCACGAAAACAATGTCGAGATAATAATTGTCCTTGATATGTAATGTTTCGGTGTTGTATAGATTAGCTTTATTCATTTATTTCTCCGTATTTTTCTCTATCATATTGCAAAATTTCTTCACGAATTTTTCTAATTTGCTCTATTGCGTAATTAACCTGAAACTGTGCATGATCGATTTGGTCTTGTATAATGGAATCGGTAAAAATATTATCAAAAATAATATCGGTTATAACAATGTCGGCAGTTAGCTCTAAATCAAAATCCTTAATTACAAGAATATCTTGAAGCTCCTTTTTGAATGTATCAATAGCTTTTTCTGCCTTGTCCATATTTGACTGTGCTTCCTTGATTTGTTTATGCTTGATAGCACTTGTGATAATTGCACCGCCAAACATATCAATCTTGCTCCAATCATCAGCCTTGTCCAAAAATTCCTTTGCACCTGCTAAATAAATAAGTGCCGTGTCAGCACTTGTCAAAACCTCAAACAAATCCTGTCTGTATTGATAATCTCTCATATTTTCTCCTTGCATTTCTGTAAAACTGCCTTTGCACCTGTTATTGTATTATACAACAAAAATCACACTTTCACAACATATATTTATGTATTATTTGACTAACTATATTCTGTGCTGTATAATAAAAATAATAAATTTAGGGAGAAAAGAAATGACAGTAGAATTAAGAATCAGCAAGAGCTTTCCTAAAGAAAATATACCGTTTTTTGTAAACGAGGTATTAAATAAAAGATTTACAGTGAGATTATTCCATATTTTCAGTACTGACGAATTTGATGAATGTTATTCCTTTTGTCTTGTGCCAAACACTGCAGAAATAGATGATGACAGTAAAATTCCTGACTATCTTTCTAATCTTTTTTATGTTGCAGGCGTAAGCCCTGAGGATTACAACAAGTATTTTTTTGTTAATTTCATTCAGGATAATGCTGACTCTTCGAATGATAAAAAGGAGCCTGTGTGTCTGTCTGTACATATCAGGATTAAGGACAACACTCTAAAGAAAAACATCTATGATGTTGTTGAGTTTTTGAAAAATAATCTAACCGACAACCCTGAGGATGTAATCGTTAGCAGAATGTACGAAACGAGAAACATTGCCGACCTGTATATTTTTCATTCGGAGGAATCTTACATTAAGGCTGCTCTTCGCAAGGCGGCACAAATCCCTATGCCTAAGCTTGAGGAGAAATATGTTATTAACATTCGTGAGGTTTATGAGAATATAGTTAACCATTCACGAAATGACTCTCAACCTGAATTTTACGGCAACACAGATGATGACCGTTTCATCATTGAACCGCAGGAAAATTACGATAAGGCAAGGTCTGTTCTTGATGAAATCAACGCGTTGCAGGGAGCTTATGAGTTCAAGGAGTATTGTGCCGAGCTTCATCAAAGAGCATGTGTGATTAAGGCACATAATACTCAAGATATATTTCTGTCAACAATCCATATGTTTTATGTAAATCCAAGCAACGGCTACAAAACGGCCGTTGAGCTTTTGGACAAGCTTTTAAAGGCAGATGACATTTTCATTTCAAGCAACACAGGATATAAGGAAAACTATGTTCCCACAAATTCCGAGGAATTAGAAAAATTGACAAAGGCGTTGTATTCTGCAGTCGGTGACAGAAAGGTTGTATCATTTGACATTTCAGGCTGGATAGGTAAAACCGATTCGTTGGAATTTAAGGAGTTCCTAAAGGCAATCAGAAAGATTAAAAATGCTCTTATAATTCTTCATTCTAACCTTGTGTCAAAGGACGAAATAGAAAAAACAAATAAGAATTTAAGCGACATTCTGCCGATTAGACCTATTGTTATTGATGACCTGAACATTAGAGAGCTTCACGCAATCGCCTCCAATATTTTGAATGAATACAATTACGAGTTGTCCGATACTGCCTCAATGCTGTTCGACCAAAAAATCGAGCAGGAAAAGGAGGACGGATATTTCTACGGTGTTAATACGGTAGAAAAGGTAATTGTTGAAATGATTAACGCTGCCGAAACAGGAAGGGATCCAAAGAACACCTGCATATCCGATGATGTGTTGAAAACAATGCTTACCAAAAAAGATACAAGAACATCACAAGAATTGTTTGACTCGCTTTACGGGCTCGATAGCGTTAAGGCGCAATTACAGGAGGCAATCGACCAAATCAAGTTTGTAAGAAGGAATGGCAAGGGTATTGCTGCACCGACTATGCATATGAAGTTTTTAGGTGCTCCGGGTACAGGTAAAACCACCGTTGCAAGAATTCTCGGCAAGGCACTCAAGGAGGAGGGCTTGCTTGAAAAGGGCAATTTCTTTGAGTATCGAGGCAGAGATTTGTGCGGTCAATATATCGGTCAAACTGCCGCAATAACAAAGGATATTTGCAGAAAGGCTTATGGCTCTGTGCTGTTTATAGACGAGGCGTACAGTCTTTATAAGGGCAAGGATAACGAGCGTGATTACGGCAAAGAGGCTGTCGTAACCTTGATGACCGAAATAGAAAATCACCCAAACGATTTGCTCGTTATCTTCGCGGGATATGATGACGAAATGGATATGCTAATGGAGGCTAATCCGGGATTGTCAAGCCGTTTGCCTTTTACAATCAGATTTGACAATTACTCAGGCGAGGAGCTTTATCATATCTTTGAAACAATGGCAACAAAGGATTTTGAATGTGAAGAAGCCTTGCTTGAGGAAGCAAAAAAATATTTCACAACGCTTTCAAAGGAGATTATGGACGACGAGCTGTTCGGCAATGCAAGATTCGTCCGCAATCTGTATGAGGCAACATGGCGCAAGGCTGTCAGCCGCTGCCGCAACCTCCCACCGGAAAGCGTCAGCCTCACTTTTGCCGATTTCAAAAAAGCAGTTGAGGATGTTAAACCAAAGGAAAACATAACAAAGTCTAATAAGATAGGATTTTAGGAGTAAAGCATAATGAGTACAAATAAAAAAGTTGAAAAAAAATCAATTGCTAAAGCACTGGGTGTTAAATCAACTGTAATTATTGATGAGGATAATTATTTGATCACTTCCTTTGGAAAGAGCAATAATTCAATAATTGAAAAGTCTATTGTAGCAAAGAATGTTACGGATATAAATTATCCTAAGA
>CAMGDK010000157.1 GCA_946042285.1 uncultured Clostridia bacterium
AAATTTTTAAGTCGCTGAAAAAATAAAGCGGGCTTGCACTGCAAGCCCCTACGAGCAATTTTTATTCTTCACGTTCTTTGGCGTGGTTCAGACCACTTTATCGACAGTCTGAAGCCCCTGACGATTACTCGTCAGGGGCTTACTTTTGCACTTTATTTTACTGTAACTGATTTTGCAGGTATGAACTTATCATTTGATTCATCAGCCTCAATTGTTACGGTATCTCCCTTCTTAACAAGAAGAACATCCATGCAATCCGTTACCTTAATGTAGTAATATTTACCGTCAATCATTAGATAGTAAACGGTATTGCCGTCGTTAACCGATGTCTTAATATCGGAAACCTCTCCGGTTACTGATTTAACCTGTGTGGCAGGCTTTTCGTCTGTTTGAGCATTGCTATTACCGTCTGCGCCTGCAAGCTCACTTTCATCAACAAGGAAATCCTCGTTGCTGACATCGTTATCGACAACTCCCTTTTCTTTAAGTGCGTCGATATAATTTGCAAGTGCGTCGTTAAGCGCCCTTGCGTCACTCTTTGCAACATCAAGAAGTCCTGTGCCCACAACCGTCTTATCCTCAAGGCTAACGAACGCATAGCCCTTAACAGTATTACCATCACCGAAGAGTGACATGAAATATGTCGGGTTGCCGTCAATGCTGAGAAGAATCGGGAATGTAGCAGAGTAGCCGTAGTTCATTACTGCGTCCTTTGCCGAAGCCTGTGCAGAATACTCCATTGCACCTGCATTTGGATAATATCTTGCTTCCTTTGTACGCTGATTGCAAAGGATAAAGCCGAAGTTTGAAGCGTCTGCCTTTGATGATGTTACACCGGTGTAAACCCAAACATCATCACCCATGGCAATATTACCGCTGCCGTTTGATGTAATATTAACATCATTTTGGAAGATAATTGAGTTCCAAAAGCCGTTGCGAAGCTTACCATAGTAGTTGTACTGCTCAATCAAAAGCTCTTCACTGTAAACAACATCAATCCAAGAAAGCTCCTCGGCAGTCCTCACCTCTTGCATTGTATAATAATTACTCTCGCCGTTAAGAGCATCTGTTATGATTACACCCTTAACATCTGTACCGCCGAAAAGACCTATTGTTTTGTCAAGAACAGGAGTAATCCAATAAGGGTACATTGCCTCGTTAATCTCAAATTTCGGTGTGTCCAAAAGATAAGTCGGATACTGGAAGCGAAGATGACGAATAAGCTTCTCGTTGAAAAGCTCAGTCGGTGAATACTTAATACCCTCGCCGAATTCCTTAACACAGTTAACCGCGCTTACCTTTTGGCTTACAAGGTCAATAAGCATATATGCCGGCAAGCCGTTCTTTGTATTGTTTACCCATTTGAAGAAATCTGCATATTCAAGATATGCCACTCTGTAAGGTGAATTGTTAAAGTTAATTTGAGTTGAGAAATTTGATACAACATACTGGCTTTTATACTCGGAAAGTGAGCCTAACTGCTGGTCTGCAAGAGTAAGCGCTGTGGAGGCATCAAGCCTTGGCACCTTGTCGTAGCTGATTTGAGCAAAGTCGGTTGAGAAATCACTTTCCTGAACCTCAAGGAGCTGACTGTAGCTGTGCGCTCTGAAAAGAGTGATACCCGTAAGAGTACCTACACCCATAACTGCAACTATTACAAGAATTATTGCAATCGGTATAATTGACTTTTTCTTAACATATTCCTTACGCTCAATCTGTCTGTTAGCACCGCAAAGAATACCGAACGCACCCATGAAAACTGCAACAAGAATTATCACGAACACATACATCTGTGAATCGTGAATGTTGAGTGCGGGAAGCATCATGTAATAAATACCTGCACCTGCAATAACAGTAATAAGCAAGGCAAGCAGTATTCTCAGCGGAAGCTTTGTCGGCTTAACGATAGCCTGAACCTCGTCGTTCTTCGGCCACTTTATTTTTTCTTTAAATTCGTTGATAACCTCATCGGCATCATAATCCATATTTGGAAAATTGTTATCCATAATAATCCCCAAATCCTTTCCGACTGCAAATATATACTCCCTACTCTGCGCAGTCATATAAAGCAGAGAGTAGCATTATTATACTATATTACACAAATATTATCAACAGATATTTTGTTAACAGACAGTCAAAAGAAAAAAGGCAAAAAAAATAATGCGATAGGAGCAGAAATCAAAGCTCTTATCGCATTACTGATTATTTTGTTGTTACGAGTCTTGCAGGTGACCACTTACCATAGCTTGTTACTCCGCCTGCTTTAACATAGGACCTAACTCTTACATAGTAAGCTTTTCTGCTTTGTGCTGTTGATATTGTCTTCGTTGTTTTCGAAGAGCCTACACGCACCGACTTATAATTTGAAGAGAAATCCTTTGTTGTTGACCACTGAATTTCATAGCCTGTACATGTTCTTGAAGAATAGCTAACCGTAATCTTCTTCTTTGATTTTGATTTTACGCTCTTGATATTGCCCTGCTTCGGTGTAGTTGATGTCTTAAGGTAGCTGCTCTTTTCGCCGATAACATTGCCTTTTACGGCAGCAACCCTGAACTTTACTATTTCACCGGCTTTTATTCCGCTTGCAAGATAATTGTTTTTTGAAGCGTCAACCTGTGCAACATAATCATACTTGCCGCTTTCGTTGTTGTACTTATATACGATATAGCAATCGGCAGCATCAACCTTATCCCATTGGATTCTTATTGACTTTGTGTTTCTTGATTTTGTCTTAAGTCCCGTAACCTTCGCAAGCTTGAAGCTTGGGTTAACCGCATTACATACCGAACAGCTTGCATTGTTATTACCAAATGAGTGTCCCTTTGCATCAACCTTATCATTTTGGTAGGTATCCTTGCACACTGTGCATGTATATGTTGTTATACCTGCCTCTGTACAGGTTGGCTCTTTTACAGTCTTCTCATACTTATGACCTGCTGCTTTAACCTCATTATCCTTGAAGCTGTCGTTGCAAACCTTGCATGTGTGAAGAGTATAGCCGTCCTCTGTGCATGTTGGGGCAACAATTACTTGCTCATAGGTGTGACCTGCTGCTTTAACCTCATTGTCCTTGAAACTGTCGTTGCAAACCTTGCATGTGTGAAGAGTATAGCCGTCCTCTGTGCATGTTG
>CAMGDK010000158.1 GCA_946042285.1 uncultured Clostridia bacterium
TATATAAGCTTAGTAAAAAGGAAATAAAAATATGTTTGTAGATATTGCTAAAATTAAAATCAAAGCAGGTGACGGCGGTGCAGGTGCCGTTGCCTTTCACAGAGAAAAATATGTAGCAGCCGGAGGACCGGACGGCGGTGACGGCGGTAAGGGCGGCGACATTGTGTTTGTTGTTGACGATAATCTTGCAACCCTTGCAGACTTTAGATACAAAAGAAAGTATGCTGCAAAAAACGGCGAAAACGGCAGAGGCTCCCGTCAGTACGGTAAAAAAGCACCCGACCTTGAAATCAAGGTGCCGCGCGGCACAATCATCAAGGAGGTTAACTCCGGTGCCGTTATGGCTGATATGAGCAAAATTGACCGCTTTATCGCCGCAAAGGGCGGTAAGGGCGGATGGGGTAATATGCATTTTGCTACTCCGACAAGACAGGTGCCGAGATTTGCAAAGCCGGGCATGCCGGGCGAGGAATGGGAGGTTTCCCTTGAATTGAAGCTTCTTGCAGATGTCGGCTTAATCGGATTTCCGTCGGTCGGCAAATCAAGCCTTATTTCTGTCGTTAGTCAGGCAAAGCCTAAAATTGCCGATTATCATTTCACAACTCTTGTGCCGAACCTCGGCGTAGTTTCAATGGGCGAGGGCAGCTCCTTTGTTATCGCCGATATTCCGGGGCTTATTGAGGGCGCGAGCGAGGGAATCGGATTAGGCCATGAGTTTTTGCGCCATGTCGAAAGGTGTCGCTTGCTTGTTCACATTGTTGATGTCAGCGGTCACGAGGGCAGGAATCCTATCGAGGATTTTGAGGCAATCAACAACGAGCTTGTTAAGTTTAATCCGGAGCTTTCAAAGCTTCCTCAAATTGTTGCCGGCAACAAAATTGATATGGCTGAGCCGGAGCAAATTGAAGAGTTTCGGGCTTATGTTGAGAAAAAGGGATACGAGTATCACTCAATTTGCGCCCCTATTCTTGAGGGTACTCAGGAGCTTATGAACAGTGTTTGGAACAGTCTTCAAACACTTCCGCCGATTAAGGAATATGAAAGTGAGAGCATTCCGCTTGAGGCTCTTATTAAGGACGATAAGGGCTTTAAGATTACGGAAATCGAGGATGGCTACTTCCTTGTTGAAGCAGATTGGTTTCCAAAGGTGCTTAAGGGCATTGATGTTGAGGATTATGAGGCACTTCAGTATATGCAAAGAGTGCTCGAAAAAAGCGGAGTGTTTAACGCATTAAGAGAAAGAGGTATTCAGGAGGGTGACACGGTTTCAATCTATGATATTGAGTTTGAATACGTGCCGTAATATTGATGAGATTTGTTGATAAAGAGGTTAATCCAAAGCAGTTGAGTCCGCTTAATCTTGCGTTTATAGGAGATTGCATTTATGAAATTCTTGTAAGAGAAACTCTTGTTACCAATGCAAACAGACCTGTTAATGACCTTCACAGGCAAAGTGTTAAATTTGTGTCTGCCAAGGCACAGACTCAAGCCTATGAGAGAATTAAGGATATTCTTACAGATGATGAGACGGCTATATACAAAAGAGGCAGAAACGCCAAGGTCGGTCATTCTCCCAAGAGTGCAAGCGAGGGAGAATATCACTGTGCCACAGGCGTTGAGGCACTTTTCGGTTATCTCTATTTAACCGATAATATGCAAAGAATTAAGGAATTATTCAAGATTATAAGTGAGGATTAAAAATGCTGAAGACATGTGATATAAATATAAGAGATCCATTCGTGCTTAACGACAACGGCAAATTCTACATGTACGGCACAAGGGCGAGGGATTTCGGCTGCGGCGTTCAGGGATTTGATGTGTATGTGTCCGACGACCTTGAAAATTGGAGCGAGCCGATTGTATGCTTCGACTCTGTAAAAAACGGCTGTAACCGTTGTGTGAATTGGGCTCCCGAGGTGCATAAGTATAACGGCTCATACTATATGCTTGCAACCTTTACAAAGGAAAATGATTTGAGAGGCACCTACGCACTAAAGGCGGACAGTCCGCTCGGTCCGTTTGAGATGCACAGTAACGGCGCACTAACTCCGTATGAGTGGGAGGCACTTGACGGCACATTGTATGTTGAAGACGGCACGCCGTATTTAGTATTCTGCCATGAGCATACGCAGATTATTGACGGCACTGTTTGCTATATTGAATTATCCGAGGATTTGACAGAGGCTTTCGGTGAGCCTGTTACACTTTTTAACGGTTCATCACCGTATTGGGCAGACAAAAAGCCGCAGGGAGAGCATTATATTACCGACGGTCCGTTTATGTATCGAACGGCTAACGGCACGCTTTTGATGATTTGGTCAACATTTATTAAGGGCAAATATGCCGAATGTGTTGTTCGTTTCACGCACGGTAGCATTAAGGGAGAGCTTGAGCACCTTGCTCCGATTATTGATGATGACGGCGGACACGGTATGATTTTCAATGTGGAGGATAGAATTTATTTGACATTCCACACTCCTAATCAAACAAATTACGAGCGACCGAAATTTATTGAGCTTGTTGATAACGGCAGCACAATCGAGAAAAAATAAAAAAATAGCAAAAAACTCTTGCATTACAAATACTCTTCTGCTATAATACAAAATGTTCGCAGGAGAGCGAGCAGGATAATTTGCTTATTTGGGAGCATAGCTCAGCTGGGAGAGCATCTGCCTTACAAGCAGAGGGTCACAGGTTCGAGCCCTGTTGTTCCCACCAAAGCCACCTTGAAAAAGGTGGCTTTTTTCTTTTATATTTATTTGATTTAAGGGCTAAAATATGATATAGTTAGCCGTGAGGATATATAAGTATGAAGATAAGTAATGTTGAAATAAAGAATAATTTGCTTCTTGCACCGATGGCAGGCATCGGCGACAGGGCGTTCAGAGAGCTTTGTATCAGCTACGGCGCAGGCTATACCGTTACCGAAATGGTTTCATCAAAGGGACTCACCATGGGCGATAAAAAGAGCGCTGAGCTTTTGACTCTCGGTGAGGTAGAAAATCCTGCGGCAACGCAGATTTTCGGTGACGATCCCGAAATCATGGCGCGCTCGGCAATAAA
>CAMGDK010000159.1 GCA_946042285.1 uncultured Clostridia bacterium
AGAGCAATAATTTATGTTATAATGAAAACCGAATCGGGAGAAAGATATGATTGAATTTATTAAAGAAGAAAATGTTTGGAGCATATTAAAAAAAGAGAATAAGCCTATTGTTGTTTACGGCATGGGCAGCGGTGCAGAAAAGATTATTGCAACACTCAATGGATTCGGTCTCGAGGTGAGTGATATTTTTGCAAGCGACGAATTCGTTAGAGGTCACTCCTTCCTTGGCTACAAGGTTTTGAAGTACAGTGAGGTATGTGAAAAATATAGTGATTTTAATGTTGTTCTTGCATTCGCCACCCACCTTGACGGTGTGCTTGAAAATATAAAAAAAATTAACTCACAGCACAAGGTATTTGCACCCGATGTACCGGTTGCAGGCTCAGGTCTTTTCACAAAGGAGTACGTTCTCCAAAACATTGACAGGTTCGAAAACGTTTATAACCACCTTGCCGATGATGAAAGTAAAAAAGTATATGTTGACATTATAAATTTTAAAATCAGCGGTAAAATTGATTATTTGATTGATTCCTTTGCAGAGAAGGACGATATTTACAGAGAAATACTAAGGCTAAACGACAACGAAGCAATACTGGACCTTGGTGCCTATGACGGTGATACGATTAGAGAATTTGTTGGTTTTACTAATGGAAAATACAACAAAATTATTGCTCTTGAGCCTGATGCAAAAAACTTCAAAAAGCTCACAAGGAATACCGATGGCATGAAAAACATTGAGCTTCACAATAAGGCTGCCTGGGACAAGAGAGATACTCTTATTTTTTCAGGCAAGGCAGGCAGGAACTCAAAGCTGTCAAGCGAGGGTACACCTATCGAGGCAATAAGTGTTGATGAGCTTATCAATGAAAAAATCACAATGATTAAAATGGATATTGAGGGTGCGGAATTAAAAGCTCTTAACGGTGCCGAGAATACAATCAAAAGGTATCTGCCAAAGCTTTATGTTTGTGCATATCACAGAAACGAGGATTTGTTTGCACTTGGCGAAAAAATACTTGAAATGAATGAAAATTACAAGCTGTATTTCAGGCACAGCAAATACATTCCTGCATGGGAAAGTAATTTTTACGCCGTTGCAGGCGAGTAAAAGGAGAAGAATATGATTACGATATTGTATGGAATAGTTATTATAACGGCAACTTTTCTTGGGGCGTTCGTGGGACTCGGCGGCGGAGTAATAATAAAACCGCTTCTTGATTTAATCGGCAAAGATACTGTTGATGTTGTTAATTTTATTTCTACATGTGCAGTATTCAGCATGAGCATCAGCTCGACAATCAAGCATATACGGGCAAAAACAAAAATCGATTATAAATTTATAATAACTCTTTCAATAGGCGCAGTTGCAGGAGGAACGGCAGGAAGTCAGTTATTTGATGCTTTGCTCAACAAATTTGACAACAGCATGCTAAAGGCTATTCAGGGAATTATTCTTGGAATTCTGCTGCTTTTATCTGTGATATACATAAATCTAAAAAATGCAAAAAGCTTTAATGTTAAAAATCCGATAGGAATAATAGCGGTTGGTCTTACTCTCGGCTTTACCGCTTCCTTCCTCGGTGTAGGCGGAGGACCTATCAATGTTGCTTTTTTAGTATTATTCTTCTCAATGACAATGAAGGAGTCGGCAGTTTACAGTGTTGGAATAATTTTCTTCAGTCAGCTGTCAAAGCTTGTAACCATGGGTATTACCGGCACAGTACCGACTGTGAATCCGAGTACGATAGCGGTTGCAATCGCATGTGCTGTTGCAGGCGGTATAATAGGAGCAATGCTCAATAAAAAAGGCAGTGAAAAGGCTATAAGAACAACATTTTCAATCGTTGTCGCAGCACTTGTTGTAGTAAATATTTACAATGCAATTTGCAATCTTGTATAACAAAAAGGTCCGTTCGGTTTGAACGGACCTTTTTTACTTAACATCTATTTTAATTATATCCTTTTTCCATGTTTTTTGCGGATGATTGCACCTGAAATTACTAATCTCTATATTTCTTGCATGGCGAATCCACAGTGCATAAGCAGGCAGATTCCTAAATCTCCAGCACTCCGGATACTCCTTTGAATATTCAGGAATAAACAGTCTTTTATCTACCGTTTCAGGTATATCGGCATAAGTAATGTCAATATTGCTCAGCGATACATTTTCAACATACTTTGTTATACCGCGCTGCTTGTATCCGGCAATAATTATCGGCAATTCGACTCCGCTTGCCTTGATATTTTCAACAACAATATTGCCGACACTGCCTTTGTTATCAAATTCATCTTTAGCACTGCAAGGCTCAAACTTAACCTTTTTCCCAAATTCAATCGCATTTGATGTTGAAGCGTTTATGATGCTCGCACGATTTCTGTTACCGAGTCTTATAAAAAGCGGACATGTGCATCTATCCATATCTATATTATTAACCGTGACATTATTCAACGCAGTTCCGTCACACGATTCAAGTGATATTCCGGATACACTGCCGGGGTATAAATCCGTCATAAACAGCCTGCAATTTTCAATACATACATTGCTTATACCGTAGGTTGTTTCAGTTCCGACCTTTACGGCATTAGTTCTACTGATTATCTCGCAGTTCTTAACTAATATATTTTCAATATCTCCCCTGCTGTCAAGCCATTTTGCATTTTTAATTACGACACCGTCGTCGGCAGTAGAAATAAAGCAGTGATCAATATAAACATTACTGCTTCCGGATATATCAATTCCGTCGGCATTAGCAACATTTCTGTTATTATTTATGACGAAATCCTTTATCAATGCTCCGTTGCAATTAGTAAGCTTAAAGCTCCAAAAAGCACTGTTTTCGATAATAAAATTGCTTACTTTCACATTTTTGCAATTAACAAAATGAATAGGCGTACCGTATTTGCTTGGGTGAGCAAAGCGAAGCTGTGAACGGTAATCCCTTCTCATTTCAATTACATCTATATAATCCGACTGCTTAGTGTTGTTAATGTCGGCAAACGGCTTTCTACCGAAAAGATTGCCGTTGCCCTTAATTTTTCCGCCGCCTGTCAGTGTAACATTTT
>CAMGDK010000160.1 GCA_946042285.1 uncultured Clostridia bacterium
CTGCAAATTTTTCTCTAAGGCTTTTGGCTGCCTTTGCAGATGCCGTGTTGCATGCAATAACGATAGCCTTGCAATCTCTTTCATTGATTAGCATTGAAACAATTTCGGTGCAACGCTTAATGATTTCGCTGTCGCTTTTGTCACCGTACGGCGTGTTTTTTGAATCACTGAAAAAGACATAGCTTTCGTTTGGCAGGCGCTCAATCGCTTTTTTTAATACTGTTATTCCGCCGATACCGGAATCTAAAAATCCAATACGCTTACTGCTGCTCATCAGTGCCTGCCTTAATCGCCTTAATGCTTTTTTGAGCCTTGATACGAGGAATCATAACCTCTCTTGCGCATTTTGTGCATTTAAGCTTGTAGTCAACACCGAGCCTCGTGATTTCAAATTCCTTTGAGCCGCAAGGGTGAGGCTTTTTCATAATTACAATGTCACCGAGCTTTAAATCCATAGTAAACCATCCTGCAAATTTTATCGTTATATTATATCACCAAACCGTAATATTTACAATACTGTGTTGAAATTAAATGCTATAATAATAAAATACAGGTTGACATAAATTTATCTTTGGAATAAACTACTTAATTGTAATGGATATAATTTGCGGTGTATTTTACCCGTTACGATAATTTTATAATAAGGAAGTGAAAAATTGTCCAATCATAATCATAATCATAATCAAGAGCATGAGCACGGCTGCGGCTGTGAGCATTCTCACTGTGATACACACGAGCATGCTCATGAGCATGACCACGGCTGCGGCTGCGAGCATCATCACGATGTAGATAAAAAGGAGTTCACCTTTAAGGTGGTAACTGCCGGAATACTTCTTTTGGCAGGATATGTATTAACCGAGCTTGGCGAAAGGGGAATCATAAATATTCCCGATTTTGTTGCCCTTGTCTGCTTTGGAATTTCATATATTATTGTTGCCTTTGATATTATCAAGGAAGCAGTTGAGGGAGTAATCCACGGTGATATTTTTAACGAGAATGTACTCATGGCAGTAGCGTCACTCGGTGCATTCGGTGTTAAGGAGTATTCAGAGGGCTGCATGGTAATGCTTCTTTTCACAGTCGGCGAATTTTTGCAGGGCATGGCAGTTGATAAAAGCCGTAAATCCATCAAGGCGATGATGGAGCTTAAGTCTGAAGAAATCACCGTTTTAAAGGACGGTAAAGAGATTTGCGTGGCACCGGAGACTGTTGAAATAGGCGACATAATGATTGTTAAGCCGGGTGAAAGGGTTAATATCGACGGTGTAATTGTTGACGGCTGTGCAGAGGTTGACCTTAAGGCACTTACAGGCGAGTCTGTTCCTGTTTCAAAGGGCGTAGGTGATGATGTTCTTGCAGGCAGCGTTAACCTTGACGGCGCACTCAAGATTGAGGCAAAAAAGCTTTACAGGGATTCGGCAGTATCAAGAATTCTTGACATGCTTACAAAATCAGAGGAAAAGAAAAGCAACGCCGAGCAGTTTATCAGGAGATTTGCAAGAGTATATACTCCTGTTGTCTGCCTTGTTGCCGCTCTCATTATTTTAGTTCCGCCGATTTTCTTCAACGGCGAATGGCAGGAATGGATTTATCGAGGTCTTTCTGCACTTGTAGTTTCCTGCCCGTGTGCGCTCGTAATTTCAATTCCGCTTTGCTTTTTCAGCGGTATCGGCGCATGCTCAAAGGAGGGCATACTTGTTAAGGGCGGCAATTATCTTGAAATGCTTTCAAGGGTTGACACTGCAGTGTTTGACAAAACAGGCACAATCACAAGCGGTAAATTTGAGTATGTAAGCTGCGAGTGTCATAATTGCCATTGCAGTAATAACGAGCACAGAGAGCTTTTAAAGGTAATTGCGGCGTGCGAAAGATTTTCTAATCATCCGCTTGCAAAATCGGTTTCCTTGATGTTCGGCCACTATGCAGACGATTGTGTGATTGCCGATGCAAAGAATTATTCCGGCATGGGTGTCTCCGCCGTTGTTGACGGAGTGAAATACTATGTCGGCAATGAAAAGCTGATGAGCGAGGTCGGTGTTCATTTTGAGGAAACAAAGCTTATCGGCACAAGCATTTATTGTTGCACCGATGATGAATTTTTAGGCGATATTGTGTTTGCCGACATAATTAAGCAGGATAGCAAAAATGCGATTGCAGAGCTTAAAAAAATGGGCATAACAAAAACGGTTATGCTCACGGGAGATAAAAAAATCATTGCCGATGATATAGCTCAAAAGGCAGGAATTGATGTTGTCTATTCAAAGCTGCTGCCGGAGAATAAGGTTGAAAGGTTGACCGAGCTTCAGCAGGAGGGCAGGAGAGTGCTTTACACCGGTGACGGTATCAATGATGCTCCGGTGCTTGCACAGGCAGACCTCGGTGTTGCCATGGGAGGAATCGGCTCGGATGTTGCCATCGAGGCTTCCGACATGGTAATTATGGGCGATTCGTTGTCAAAGCTTGCCAAGGGCAGAAAAATTGCTTCAAAAACTCTTCGCATTGTTAAGGAGAATATTATATTCTCGCTTGCAGTTAAGCTTTTGATAATTGCAGGCTGTGCAATAGGAATATTTGACGAGAATGCTATGTGGCTTGCAGTTTTCGGCGATGTCGGCGTGTGCCTTATCGCAATTGCAAATTCGCTGCGAGTCCTTCGTGTACCGAGGAAATAGACAAAAAAATAAAGCCTATTACAGATAGGCAAAGCAAAAGGGACTGCCAAGCAGTCCCTTTTAGTTATAATGTATTTAGTTATAATGTATATCATTAGTCTTGAGCAGGAGCGCTTACAGGACAAACTGATGCGCAAGCACCACACTCAATGCATGTATCAGCATCAATCTCGAACTTGCCATCACCTTCAGCAATAGCACTTACAGGACATTCAGCTGCACAAGCACCGCAAGAAATACAATCGTCAGAAATTGCATAAGCCATTGGAACACACCTCCTATTTATTCTACCTTTAATATAACATCTGTCTCTTATACACATCTGACGCTGCCGACGAAGGCTTAGGT
>CAMGDK010000161.1 GCA_946042285.1 uncultured Clostridia bacterium
TCGTCGGCAGCGTCAGATGTGTATAAGAGACAGACCATGTTAGGTGTAATAAGTCCTACGATTGCAGTCGGCTTGTCGCAATAAAGAAGTGAGAATCTTGCTCTTAATGTAAAAAATAAATGCAAAAGAACAATCTTTGTTGTGTAGTCAAGTGTCGGCGGAACAAACGTCATGGCACATGTAAAGATTGCAACAGGGATGCCGTAAATCATCATGAATGGCTTGTATCTGCCGTACTTTTGTGAAAGCTTTGAACGCAAAAACCAGTTAACTAAGCCGCCTACGCCCATTACTGTAAGCATATTACCGACGATTTGAGGCAAGCCCTTAATGATTCCTTCAAACGGTACTGACGGAATAAAATAGCAGCCGATACCGATTACCGCACATGTGATATATGCAATAAGCGCTTTTTTTGCCTTTTCCTTGCTAAGATGACCGAGGCTTTCAAAAACTGTCATTGAAATTGACTCTATGTAAAGCGTTGCATATTTTACAACCATTGCAATAATACCGATGATTGTAAAATCCATGAGTCTGATTTCCATGATTGAGCCGCAGAAATAACCGCTTGCGAATGACACAACATCATTTAACAAATAGGTAAAACCGCAGATACCCATTGTACCAAAGCAGTATGAGAGAAATTCCTGAAGGTTAGTGTATTCACCTTTAGCAGGAGTATTCCATCTGCTTTTTACATAGTCGATGCCCTCTAAGGCTTTTTCTTTAATCTTCATACTCTACTCCAAATTTTTATTTGCAAAGCTTGCCAAATTATTATACACCATGACAATTAACTAATCAACTGTTAATTTACTTTGTAAGCAGAAATGCTTTGCCGCGAAAATCGCCGTCAAGCTCACTGCCGAATGTGTCGGCAACGCTCCAACCATTCAAATATTTGTCTATATGCGGGCTTGCACCGTTTTCAAATGTATGCACAATGAGCAGTGCTTTATTACTGCACTCTCTTAAAACCGCCTGATAGCCCTGCGGATTGTTGTAGTCGCCCACAAAGGTATCGATAATTGTTGTTTTACCGTTTTTGATTACGCCTTTAATTTTGTCGTAAAACGAAATTGCGTTAAGAGCGTTATCCCAACACTCGTCATTCAAATCAAAAATCTCACCGCTTAAGCACAATCTGCCGAGAAAGCCCGCCGTCAGGCTGAAGTTAATTCTGTGAATATCGTCACCTGCACGAAGCACCGCCCAAATTTGACTCTGCTCCGGACGGATAAATCTTTGAACATTAGCGGCAATAAGCGGAATACTCATGCATTCGTGAGCATCGGAAAAGCTTGCTTGAGAAACAAGCTCCATCATTGACGGCTCAAGTCTATGCCCTCCGCTCGAGCAGCCCTCAATAACTAACTCGGGAAGCTCGTCGCTGATTTTTTTGAAAAAGCTTTGTGTTCCCAAAACTGCCTGTCTTAAGCCTTCACCAAGGCTCTCCGCACCGTCACAGCCGACGCCGATAGTATCATTGTAGTCAATTTTTATGTATCCGAAGCCGTTGTCACGAAGGAAATTGATTACCTTTTCTGTCAGATAATCAATGCACCAACTATCCCTCATATCAAGAAACCGCTGACCGTCAACAGAAAGAGGAACGCCGTCACGCTTGAGCAAATGATCCGTTTCGTTATAGAGGTCTGCAAGCCAAGCAACCTTTTCAAACTCAAACCAAATTCCGGGTATCAAGCCGTACGATTTAATCATGTCGCACATTTCCTTGATGCCGTTTGGAAACAGTCCTTCGTTAACATTACAATCACCGATGGTAGCCCACCAATCATCCTCCGGCTTCTTATACCATCCGCTGTCAACTACAAGATATTTGATACCGCTGCCGCTGATTTTTTTTTGCAATCCTTTCAATATTCTCCATCGTAGGATTTCCCCATGTTGTGCAGTATTCATTGAACACAACAGGCATATCCTCGTCCACCCTTGAAATTTTAGGACTTTGGAATTTTACGAGCTTGTCACAGACATCGTTAAGAGAATTGCCGACGGCAACAGTTGCCCTCGGCGATGTAAATTTCTCGCCTGCTTTTACTATCCTGCACCAGTGGCCATAGTCAAAATCCGCAAGACCACCTGCAAGAGTGAGCGGCTCACTGCACCTAAACAGCTCGATTTGCCAGCTTGACGCACAGTAAAGCTGAACGCCGATAAATTCATTTGTCTTTGAATTTTCGAGCGCAACAAACGGAAACCATTTGCGCACGGGCATCGAGCCTACCTGACCGAATTTTTCAATTCTTGCACCGTGACCGCTCCACGATTTTTCCATATTCATCTCATATAGATTTTGGCTTAAAAGCTTACCCTCTGCCGCCCAAAATGATGTTGCTCTGTGAATTTTGTCGGCATCAATATTTTTAATGCAAAATGATGCAAGCATGTCAAGAGTAAAATCCCTGTCGGATATATTCTCAACAACGGTATAGCACTCATAAACATCGCTTTTTTTGATATGATAAGCGGTTGCCCTGTATAAATCGGACTCAAAAACAGCTTTGTCGTCGTCCTCATAGATTTTTTTGCCCATACGCACGCTTTGACTGTCAGCCATTGACAAGCCGTTTGTGAAGTGGCCGTTGAAATCAGAGCCGCGAAGCTTTAATTGGAAACCAAAATCCATAATGTACCTCAAAAATTTATTTCATTCTTTTATAAAACAATCCGTAATGATTACAGTAATAGTAAATCCGTGCTGCTTGGTGTATTTTAAATCTTGCCTGTGCATCACCCTGCGGATACATTTTTATGATGTTACAGCAGTTATCCTGAACACTCGCAATAAACGAAATGTAATGCTCCTTTGTCATTTCGTGATTTATCGTCACATAGTATTCGTCCTCAACCGGCTGAATTTCAATATCCGCATGCTCCTCACACGGCTCTGCCTCAAGCGGTGGCAGAGTTACTCCGCAGCAGCTAATCACCGCCCATATTGATGAGGACGAGTTTTGCCGCTATGTGATACAACGGGACA
>CAMGDK010000162.1 GCA_946042285.1 uncultured Clostridia bacterium
GCACTCATAGTCGCTAACCACCTCACTGTAATCCTCAACAGTGAAGCCCATTGACTTAAATATTCTTTCACACTCACGCTGTACAAGAGTGATAGGATGATATGAGCCTCTGTCAATTGACGCAGGCATTGAAAGATCAAACTCAGGCATAAGGTTAATTTCCCTTTCAATTTCCTTTTCCTTAAGCTCCTGTGTCTTGTCTGCAAGCTTACTGCTGACAATGCCCTTAAGCTCGTTTACCTTTTGACCAAAGGCTTTCTTTTCCTCGTTAGAAAGCTCCTTCATTCCCTTGAGCAAATCCGTTACACTACCCTTTTTTCCAAGGTATGCAACTCTAATGCCTTCAAGATCGGCAAGGCTCTGTATCTTTGCAAGCTCTTGCTCGAACTGTTCTTTAAGATTTAATATCTTGCTTTCCATATTAACCTCCATATAAAAATAAAACCGCCTCATAAAAATATGAGACGAAAAATTCCGCGGTACCACTCAAATTGCAGTATTAGACATACTGCCACTCGTTCGCTTTAATGCAGCGATTACATCCTGCTTTCACAGGAGGCTCATAAGTCGAATTTCATTTGCGGTAGATATACGGCTTTCCAGCACACGCCGCTCTCTTTAATATCGCAGTCCGCAAACTACTTGAATTTATAAAATTCCTTAATCACAGCCGTCAAATATCGGTACAATTATAAACCACTGATTATCAATAAGTCAAGTATTTTTACAATATAAATAAAAAAGGTATTGTAATTTGATTAAAAAGTGTATATAATTAGTAAGTAATATTTTAAGGAGGTGACTTTACCGTGACTGATAAAACAATGACTTTCAGGATTGGTGATGAACACGAGGATGTAATGAAAGAAACGCTCACCGAGGTGTTTGACGCTTTACAGGAAAAAGGATACAACCCTATAAATCAAATAGTCGGATATATCCTTTCCGAAGATCCTACCTATATCACTACTCACAATAACGCCAGAAGCCTTATCAGAAGAATTGACCGAGACGAGCTTCTTGCTGCTATGGTAAAGTCCTACCTTGACTAATAACAAAGGAGGGTTATCCTTGGCAGAGGCTAAAGAAAAAAATCAGAGCAACGAGCCTGCACCAAAGAAGGAAGCAGGTCAACAAAAAAAGAGTGCTCCTAAATCGAAATATCTTGAATATAAAGGCAAACCTTTAGTAAGAAACGGCAACACAATTTATTACGGAAGCATGACTGATCCGTATGTTATATGCCTTAACATTCTTGACAGTGAGGATTTAAAGGACATTAAGGTATCGGGCAAGGTTGCAATTCAGCTTCTTGACACTGATCCTAATGTTTCACTTAAGGACAAGGTTGTTAAAAAGAGCGAAAAGCAAGGTCTTTACAATGCTCTCGACCTTGGCGCAGTTTGGCTTGAAAGAGCACTCAAAAAATAACTTTAAGTTAAAAAAACGGACGGCACAGTTATCAAGCTGTGCCGTTCTTTTTTAATCACATATTTCTTTTCCACCTTTTAAGAGTCGGAAAAAGGCTTTGACAATGCTTACGCATTTCATCATTTGTCATGCCTGCCTGTGCACCGTACTGCGAGCACATATCAATATATTCCTCCATTGACACCTTGTCAATAAACTCTCCGTCAACATAACAGTATTTGCAGTAATCATTGTTAATGCTGCTGTCCTTATTTGTGCCTAATTGCTCTGTTCCTGTTATCGGCATACCGCAGCTTTGACAAATTTTTGTATCCATAATTATACTCCTATTTATTCTGCATTATTCTTCTCAACATATATGTTTCCGCTGACTGACTCTATATCAATCAATGTATAGCCGTCGCCGTATCTTGTTACATTACCGAAATCACTCGTATCTAAATTTCCGGATATGCTATCCTTAGCAATTGAAAATCCTGATACATCACTCGGCAATGTGATATAAATATTTCCGCTGACGGATTCAGTATCAATTCGCTGCGGCTGCTCTGCAAAGGAAACACGGGTATTGCCGCTTACGCACTCCAAATCAAATCCAAGAGTATTAAGATTTGAAATATTTACCTGGGCAGAAACAATATCAAGAGAAAATACATCTGTCACAAAGTCTTTAGGTATCTTAACAGTTAAATCCTTTTTTACTCTGCCTACAACAGACGCAGAAAGGCTATTGGAATATTCATCTATCTCGAGTGTTTTATTATCAATCTTATAGGTCATGGGATACTTTTGGTTTGATGAAGATTCTTCGATATAAATTGTGTCACCGTCATAGCTTTCAACATTAATGTTGCCGTTTACCCATTCAATATCAATACTTTCAATTCCGTCTGTTGCAATATCATAAGGTCCCTCAGTAAAGCTTTGACTGTTAACATCGGATTTGCTTCCTATTACATCGTGCGTGTTAAATCCGCCGCCTAACCATGCAAACACGCTGAAAATTGCTACGCAGGCAACAACTGCAATCGCTACAATAATAGTTATGATAACGGCAGTAGAGCCGTTTTTGCTTTGCTGATAAGAAACATTAACCGGTGGATTATAGTATGTACCCTGCTGATTTTGCTCAGCTTGATTATTTGAATTTTCCTGAGCATATTCATTTGACTGCTGAGGTGCAGGCTGTGGCTTTGATTTTTTTATTGCATCACAAACTGCATAATATGCAGGAATTGTTACGAACAACACCCACATCGGATGCCAGAGTCCCCACATCATACCTGTAAACAGGAATATTGCAGTAACAAATACAGGGTACGCAAAATTTGATGGGTTTTTATTCTTTATTGCGTTTACCAATGTTTCGATTATCGGTATCAAAAGAAATAAAATCCAGCCAATTGCCCAACCAGAATCAAAAACAAAGCCTATCAATATATAAGCTATTGTGATTACTATCGGCAACAATGCATGTAACAACGGATTGACATTTTGCTTGTTTTTCATAATTATTCTCCTTTATGTAGATTATTTTATTACCTTATAAATCCATTTCCGAGCCCATC
>CAMGDK010000163.1 GCA_946042285.1 uncultured Clostridia bacterium
AAAGACAATTCTTGATAAATCACTCCGCCTAAAAGCAGAAAGCAGAAATAAATAATGCGTACGCCAACATTTTATATAGCAACAAAAAAAGAGGACTGCCGAAGCAGTCCTCTTTCATATTATATAGGTTATTATGTTGTTGTATCGCTATGTAATCAGTCCATCTCAGCAATTGCAGCCTGTGCAGCAGCAAGGCGAGCGATCGGAACTCTGAATGGTGAGCATGATACATAGTCAAGACCAATCTTATGGCAGAACTCAACTGATGAAGGATCACCGCCGTGCTCACCGCAGATACCGCAGTGGAGTGTTGGGCGAGTAGCCTTACCCTTTGCAACTGCCATTTCCATAAGAGCGCCGACACCTGTCTGGTCGAGCTTAGCAAACGGATCGTTCTCGAAAATCTTTGCATCATAGTATGCATCAAGGAACTTACCTGCATCGTCACGGCTGAAGCCGTAAGTCATCTGTGTAAGGTCGTTAGTACCGAAGCAGAAGAACTCAGCCTCTGTTGCGATCTGATCAGCTGTAAGAGCTGCACGAGGAATTTCGATCATAGTACCAACCTCGTACTTCATGTCTGAGCCTGCTGCAGCGATTTCAGCATCAGCTGTTGCTACAACGATGTCCTTAACATACTTAAGCTCCTTAGTATCACAAGCAAGCGGAATCATGATTTCAGGGCATACAGTCCAATCAGGATGAGCCTTCTGAACATTGATTGCTGCACGGATAACAGCCTTTGTCTGCATCTTTGCAATTTCAGGATATGTAACTGCAAGACGAAGACCACGGTGGCCCATCATTGGGTTGAACTCGTGGAGAGAAGCGATAAGAGCCTTGATGTCCTCAACAGACTTACCCTGTGAGTCAGCAAGCTTCTTAATATCATCCTCCTCGGTAGGAACAAACTCATGAAGAGGCGGATCAAGGAAACGGATTGTTACAGGACAGCCCTCAAGAGCCTCATAAAGAGCCTCAAAGTCACCCTGCTGATAAGGGAGAATCTTATCAAGAGCAGCCTCTCTCTCCTCAACTGTGTCTGAGCAAATCATTTCACGGAATGCAGCAATTCTGTCCTCCTCGAAGAACATGTGCTCTGTACGGCAAAGACCGATACCCTCTGCGCCGAGCTCACGAGCCTTCTTTGCATCAGCAGGAGTATCAGCGTTTGTACGAACTTTAAGTGTTCTGAACTTGTCAGCCCAGCCCATGATTCTGCCGAATGTACCTGCGATCTGAGCGTCAACAGTCTCAATGATACCGTCATAGATGTTACCTGTTGAACCGTCGATTGAAATGTAATCACCCTCAACAAATGTCTTGCCTGCGAGTGTGAACTTCTTGTTTTCCTCATCCATAATGATGTCGCCGCAGCCTGATACACAGCAAGTACCCATACCACGAGCAACTACGGCAGCGTGAGATGTCATACCGCCGCGAACTGTAAGGATACCCTGAGCAGCCTTCATACCTGTGATGTCCTCAGGTGAAGTCTCAAGACGAACAAGGATAACCTTCTCGCCCTTGTCGTTCCAAGCAACTGCATCGTCAGCTGTGAATACAACCTTACCGCAAGCAGCACCCGGAGAAGCGCCGAGGCCCTTGCCCATTGGAGTAGCAGCCTTAAGAGCTTTAGCGTCGAACTGTGGGTGAAGGAGTGTGTCGAGGTTACGAGGGTCGATCATAGCAACAGCCTCTGCCTCTGTCTTGTGGCCTTCGTCAACGAGGTCGCAAGCGATTTGAAGAGCAGCCTGAGCTGTTCTCTTACCGTTACGGCACTGAAGCATATAGAGCTTACCGTTTTCAACTGTGAACTCCATATCCTGCATGTCGTGGTAGTGATTTTCAAGGATATCACAAACCTGAATGAACTGAGCATAAGCCTCAGGGAACTCCTGCTCCATCTGTGTGATAGGCATTGGTGTACGAACACCGGCAACTACGTCCTCGCCCTGTGCGTTGATGAGGAACTCACCCATAAGCTTGTTCTCACCTGTAGCAGGATCACGGGTAAATGCAACGCCTGTACCGGAGTTGTTGTTAAGGTTACCGAATACCATAGGCATTACGTTAACAGCAGTACCCCATGAATAAGGGATATCGTTATCTCTACGATATACATTTGCACGAGGGTTATCCCATGATCTGAATACAGCCTCGATAGCAAGCTTGAGCTGCTCAACAGGGTCTGAAGGGAAATCTGTGCCAAGCTGATTCTTGTACTCAGCCTTAAACTGATTTGCAAGCTCCTTAAGGTCGGCAGCAGTAAGATCTACGTCGAACTGAACGCCCTTTTCTTCCTTCATCTTGTCGATAAGCTGCTCAAAATACTTCTTACCAACCTCCATAACTACATCAGAGAACATCTGGATGAATCTTCTGTATGAGTCATATACGAAACGCTCGAAGGCAGGATCATCGTTACCTGCGATCATAGTTTCTACTACCTGGTCGTTAAGGCCGAGGTTAAGGATTGTATCCATCATACCGGGCATTGATGCTCTTGCACCTGAACGTACAGATACCAAAAGAGGATTCTTAAGATCACCGAACTTTTTGCCGTTGATCTCCTCCATCTTTGCAACGCCTTCCATGACCTGAGTCATAATCTCATCGTTGATTTTACGACCATCCTCGTAATACTGTGTACAAGCCTCTGTTGTTACAGTAAAGCCCTGCGGTACAGGAAGACCGATCTTGGTCATCTCTGCAAGGTTTGCACCCTTACCGCCAAGTAGGTTACGCATGGTCATGTCGCCTTCTTCAAACATGTAAACCCATTTGTTTGCCATTTGTGTTTTTACCTCCATAAAATAGTTTTTACAATAGGTTTATGCTTAAGCACATTCGAGAACTCAGCATAATACGCATACATTGTAACACACAAAGCCTCGAATTACAAACATTTTTTGTAAAAATTACTTATAATATTGCTTTAATACCAAAATATATTGAAATTTACTGATTTTTGTTGCATAATATACAAAAAGGAGC
>CAMGDK010000164.1 GCA_946042285.1 uncultured Clostridia bacterium
GTCTTATGCATGCCGTGATTTTTGCAAATGTTTCATCATCAATTCCGTTATCAAACACATCCGGATCGATGTCATCGGCTTTTTTGACTCTCGGAACGGAAATTGTATGAGGTCCCACACCGTGAACTGCCTCCAAATGCTCTGCGTGCATAATCAGTCCCGCAAATTCATATTTGTACAATTCAAGACCAAACAGCACTCCCAAGCCGACATCGTCAATACCGCCCTCCATGGCTCTGTCCATAGCCTCGGTATGATATGCGTAGTTATGCTTAGGTCCTGTTGGATGGAGCCTTTCGTAGCTTTCCTTATGATAGGTTTCCTGAAAGAGAATATATGTACCTATACCCGCTTCCTTAAGCTTTTTGTAGTTTTCAACGGTGGTAGCGGCAATGTTAACATTCACTCTGCGTATGTCACCGTTTTTGTGGTGCACGCTGTATATTGTTTTTATACATTCCAAAATGTATTCTATTGGGTTGTTAACGGGATCCTCTCCTGCTTCAATAGCAAGTCGCTTGTGACCTAAATCCTGAAGTGCGATCACCTCGTTGCGAACCTCGTCCTGTGTCAGCTTTTTTCTCGGTATATGCTTATTTTCCGAATGGTAAGGACAGTAAAGGCAACCGTTGACACAATAGTTTGAAAGATAAAGAGGCGCAAAAATCACTATTCTGTTGCCGTAAAATGCAAGCTTAATTTCCTCTGCGATTTGATAGATTTTTTCCGTTACCTCGGGAATATCACATGCAAGAAGAACCGACGCCTCTCTGTGCGTTAAGCCTGCGCACACCGTACCGTTTTTTGTTTTTTTAGGTCGAGCCTTTTCAAGTATTTCGTTGATAAGCTCAAGGTTTCCTTTGTTTTTTTCGGCATAGTCCAGGGTTTCTAATATTTCACCGTGGTTTATAAATTCCTCTGCCTTTAATGATTTGGGATTGTAATTAGTCATTTTTGTATTCCTTCCTCTTTTAAGTCAAATTGCTTTTCCTTATCAGATACGGTAATTATATCATGGGATTTGTTTTATATCACCCTTATCGACAACAATTTTGTATCCTATTTCTTCCATTCTTTTGCTAAGGCACTCCTTACACTCTGCGCTCTCCTCACCTGTACATATCTTGTTGTCGTAAAGCTCGTACTTTTTTCTTACGCTCACGGGCGACAGATTCGGCATCACAACATTTGCACCTGATTGTATTCCGCGCTCTCTGCCAAAGGGATGAATTGTGCCTAACGCAGTAGTTGACGGGAGTAAAATATTTGGCTTGATAAGCCTTATAATCGACAGCAAAAGGCATGTTAATTCAACAGTGCCGGCTGCTTCGTTTTTAAACACTGTGTCCTTGTGCGGAATAAAAGGACCGATACCGCACATATCAGGCTGAAATTTCTCTATAAATTTCAAATCCTTTGCCAGTGATTTCGGCGTTTGATATGGTGAGCCTACCATGAATCCGCAACCGACCTGATAGCCGATTTGCCTTAGACTGCTTAGGCAATTCATACGATTATCAAAGGACATACTCTCGGGATGAAGGATTTTATAATGCATCTCATCAGCCGTTTCATGCCTTAAAAGATACCTGTCGGCACCTGCATCATACAGCCTTTTATAGCTATCAAAGCTTCTTTCGCCTAAGGACAGGGTTATTGCAATATCATCATATTTGCACTTGAGCCTTGAAATAATCTCCTCAAGGAGATCATCGGTGTAATATGCGTCTTCTCCGCCCTGCAAAACAAAGGTCCTGAATCCCAAATTATATCCGACATCGGCGCATTGTATTATCTCATTCTGTGACAGCCTGTATCTGTCGGCATTATTATTACTTCGCCTTATTCCGCAATAGAGACAATCATTTTTGCATATATTGCTTATCTCAATTAAGCCTCTGACATAAACACTGTTGCCGTATATTTCTTTTCTTTGCTTTACGGCGTATTCCTGCAACAGCGAAGCCGATTCTTCGTCAAAGCTGACGACTAAAGCCTCGTACTCGTCTGCTTCAAGACAATGATTTTCGCTCAGCCTTTGGATAGTTCTTCTTATATCGTTATTCATTGCTGATAATTCCCGACATGGCAGTCTTAACATTTACACCGCTTAAATTTCCGATTTGACCTGCTAAGGCAGAGATTACATCCTGCGGAGCGTCAAATGCGATGCTGATAATGTTAACTCCCTTTTGTCTGTAAGGTATTCCCATTCTGCCGATAATGTACTCGCCGTGCTTGTGAAGAAGCTCATTTAGCTTGCCTACCGAGTCCATGTCCTCCACAATAATGCTCATAATACCAACTCTTGTTTGCATATTATTTCTCCTAACGTAATATTGAGTATATGATACCACGATAAATGCACAAATTCAACATACCTGAATTATATCATCGGCAGAAAGGCATACACAAGCTAATACTCTTACTGAATATCCGTAACCTGATAACCTTGGTCCGAAACAGCCTGTTTCAAAATATCGTTTGAAATTTCTTTTTCCGTTGTTACAACAGCAGCTCCGGTCTTGTGGCTGACCTCGGCAGTTGTAACTCCGTCAAGTGCCTCAAGTGCCTTCTTTACATGCATCTCGCAATGCTCACACATCATACCTTCAATTTTTAAAGTCTTTTCCATTGTTTTTGTCTCCTTTTCGGTTGTGGATTTTAATTTATTTTTGATTTTATAATCACGTTTTGAATCACGCATCTTAAAGAAATTCAAGCGCAGTGCATTAGTGACTACGCAAAAGCTTGACAGGCTCATTGCCGCCGCGGCAAACATAGGGTTAAGCCTCCAGCCGAGTACACTGATAAATACACCGGCTGCCAAGGGAATACCGATAATGTTATAGATAAATGCCCAAAACAGATTTTCGTGAATATTTC
>CAMGDK010000165.1 GCA_946042285.1 uncultured Clostridia bacterium
AACAGCAGTAAAATCATAAAGAGAATTTAGATAAACAATTCTGTTCAACAGATCCTCTTTATCCTTAATCATATCAATTTTATTAACGGCGAGTATAACAGGCATTTTCTGCTTTTTAAACATAGCAAGAAGCTCCATTTCCTGCTCGTTAAGCTCACCTCTCGGCTCGGTAAGAAACAGACAGGCATCAACACCGCCTACCGTGTCGCCGACAGCCTCATTCATCTTTTCTCCGAGCTTATTGTGAGGCTTGTGAAAGCCCGGTGTGTCGGTAAAAACAAGCTGTGTTTCGCCATAGGTAAGAACGCCCATAATCTTCGTTCTTGTTGTTTGAGGCTTTGACGAAACAATAGCAATTTTTTGACCTAACATTTTATTAAGCAGTGATGATTTGCCGACATTCGGCTTACCCACAATAGCAATAAATGCAGTTTTTGTCATTATTCCTCACCCATGT
This sequence comes from uncultured Clostridia bacterium, assembly GCA_946042285.1. Taxonomy (GTDB): domain Bacteria; phylum Bacillota; class Clostridia; order Oscillospirales; family Acutalibacteraceae; genus Eubacterium_R. Next base: position 458 of record CAMGDK010000165.1, read on the forward strand.
AATAGCTGTTATTACGCTTCCATCCGATTTGTGTAAGTACGGTTTCTTCCTTTTCTCTCATGCGCACCTCTTCGAGACCGCCGTTTTCGTGATCATATCCAAGCAAATGAAGCATTGAATGAACAGTGAGAAATCCAACCTCTCTTTGAAGAGGATGGTTATAAAGCTTTGCCTGCTCAACTGCCTTTGGCATGGAAATAACTATATCGCCGAGCATATATGCGCCGGTGTCATGGTTAATATCATATTCCCCGTTTTCTCCGAGAGGAAAAGAAAGAACATCTGTTTCTCTGTCTATATTTCTAAACTGCGAGTTAAGCGCTCTTATCTGCTCGTTATTAACAAATGTTACGCTAACCTCTGCCGCACCCTTGAACTGCTCAAGCTCAAGCACGGCATGGCAGCAACGCCTGATAAGCAATCTTATACCTGTTGGTATTTTAACTTCCTTTTGGTCGTTTGAAATAATTACCTTAACCGAAACATCATCCATTGCTTTTAATACCCTCCTCATATCTTTGATATGCATTTACAATATCTTGAACAAGTCTATGACGAACGACATCCTTTTGATTAAATCTGCAAATTGCAATATCGTTAACATCCTTTAAGATGTGAAGAACCTTTTTAAGTCCCGACTTTTTACCGTCAGGTAAATCAATCTGTGTAATATCACCGGTGATAACCATTTTTGAGCGAAAGCCAAGTCGTGTCAAAAACATCTTCATTTGCTCAGGTGTGGTGTTTTGCGCTTCGTCAAGAATTATAAAGCTGTCATCAAGAGTTCTTCCTCGCATGTATGCAAGCGGCGCAACCTCGATTGCACCCCTTTCCTGATAGCGCTGAAAATTCTCGGCACCAAGCATATCAAACAGAGCATCATAAAGCGGTCGAAGATATGGATCAACCTTACTTTGAAGATCACCCGGTAAAAAGCCTAATTTTTCGCCTGCTTCAACAGCAGGACGGGTTAAAATAATCCTGTTAACCTCTTTTGCACGAAACGCTGTAACTGCCATTGCGACTGCAAGATATGTCTTACCTGTACCCGCAGGACCGATTCCAAAGGTTATGGTATTATTATCAATTGCTTCACAGTATTTCTTTTGACCGAGAGTTTTCGGCTTAACAGGTCTGCCCTTGGATGTTATGCATATTGTGTCCGATGTCATAGCATTAAGCTTGTCCTCGTTACCCTCGTTAACAAGCGACAAAACATATCTGACATTTTGATCTGTTAAATTTTCGCCCTTATTGATCAGTACAAGAAGCGAATTAAGCGCCCTTACCGCCTTGTCAACATCCTCAATATCGCCGACAACCTTTAGGTCAGATCCGCGTGAAATAATTGATACACCGTATTCTCTTTCTATTTGTTTAACATTTTCGTCAAAGCTTCCAAACAGGCTGACTGCCTGCTCCATAGCCTCAAATTCAATAGTTTGCTCAGTCATTATTCATCTCAACTTTAATTTTTTCTATTCTTCTGTCGTTAACCTCAAGCACGGTAAACTTTAGATTTTCAAAGGATACTGCCTCTTTATCGCAATCATCACCCTTTGGAAGAAAGCCTAAAAGGTTGATTACAAATCCCGCAAGAGTATCATACTCACCCTCCGGCAGCTTCACGCTAAGCACCTTTTCAACCTCGTCAATGTCCGTTACGCCGTCAAAGGTAAAGGTTTTGTCATCAATTTGAGTAACAGCCTCTTCCTCCTCGTCGTCATATTCGTCACGAATATTACCGACAATGCTTTCAATGACATCCTCCATAGTAACAAGACCTGCAGTGCCTCCGTATTCATCAACAACTATTGCAAGCATAATTCTTGTATCGGTCATTTGTGCAAATATTTTTCCGCACGGAAGAGTTTCGGGTACAAAAAGCGGTTCACGAATATATGACGAAAGCTTTTCATCGTCAGAAATCTTTGTGCCGACAAACTTAAGCAAATCCTTTACATATATTATTCCGCAAATATCGTCCAAATCCTCGTTATAAACAGGTATTCTTGACCTACCTTCTTCAATGGCAAGCTTAACGACATCCTCAATTGAGCCGTTAATATCAACAGCGTCAATATCTGTTCTGTGTGTCATTATGTCACCGGCGTTAAGATCGTCAAAATCAAAGATGTTATTTATCATTGTTCTTTGATTTTCCTCTAACTCTCCTACCTGTTCATCGCCCTCAACAAGCTGTTTGATTTCTTCCTCTGTTGAGCTTTCTCTTTTGAAAAGCTTTTTTAAGCCACTGCCCATAAAGGTGGTTATCGGTATCCTGGCTCTGGTGGTACTCATCACCTGGGTCAACGGCGCC
>CAMGDK010000166.1 GCA_946042285.1 uncultured Clostridia bacterium
GAGTTTATTATCGGTACTGAAAACAGTATTGTAAATCATCTTCAAATGAGTTGTCCCGACAAAATGTTTTATCCGCTTTCAAAGGATTGTATTTGCCACAATATGAAGGCTACAACGCTTACCGATGTGCTTAATTGCTGCAAGGGTATCTTCGGTGAGGAAATTGAGTTAGACGAAGAAACTTATATCGGTGCAAAAAGATGTATTGATGAAATGATAAGGCTTGGTTAAAATATGAAGGCTATTATTGCTATGAGCGGCGGCGTTGATTCCAGCGTTGCCGCCCTTTTGATGAAAAAACAAGGATATGATTGTATCGGAGCAACAATGAAGCTTTACGATAACGATGATTTGTTGTTAAGTAAGGAAAAAACATGTTGCTCGCTTGATGATATTGAGGATGCAAGGCAGGTTGCAAGACGTCTTGACATTCCTTATTATGTATTCAACTTTAAAGGTGAATTTAGAGAAAAGGTTATCAATAAGTTTATTAAATCTTATGAAACCGGCGCAACTCCGAATCCATGTATCGATTGTAACAGATATTTGAAGTTTGAAAAGCTTTTTCAAAGAATGAGGGAGCTCGAATTTGACTATGTTGTTACTGGGCATTATGCAAGAATAGAAGAAAAAGACGGTTGGCTTTATCTAAAAAAAGGATTGGATGCTTCAAAGGATCAAAGCTACGTGCTTTATTCATTGTCACAGTATCAATTATCTCATATAAAATTTCCGCTCGGAGATTTTAATAAGACACAAATCAGGCAGATAGCAGAGGAAAATAATTTTATAAATTCAGGAAAAAAGGACAGTCAGGATATTTGCTTTGTTCCTGACGGTGATTATGCAGGCTTTATAGAAAGCTATACGGGTAGGAAATATCCATGCGGTAATTTCATAAATAAGAATGGTGAGGTTCTCGGTAAGCATAACGGCATTATTCGCTATACAACAGGTCAGAGGAAAGGGCTTGGTGTTTCATTTGGTAAGCCAATGTATGTTGCCGATAAGGATATTGAAAATAATACCGTTACACTATGTACGAATGAAGAATTGTTTTCAAATGAGCTTTGTGCAGTGGATTTTAATTGGATTATACCGAATGTGCCTAACAGAATCAGGTGTAAGGCTAAGGTTCGCTACAATATGACAGAGCAGGATGCAGAAGCAATTATTAAGGAGGACGGCAGCGTAAAAATAGTTTTTGACGATCCTCAAAGAGCTATTACGAAAGGACAGGCGGCTGTTCTTTATGACGGCGACATTCTTATCGGCGGCGGAACAATTATATAAAAATATTTATCATGTTTTCAATAAATCAAATAAGTGTAAAAATAACCCTGCTTCATTTTTGAAGCAGGGTTTGTTGTTGATTTTACAAATTAACTTTAATCGGCATACCGCCGTTTTCTCTCGACTCATCAGCAAGATATACACACAGATGACCGGCAACGGAATCAAATATTGATGTGCAGGCAAGGCTTGGATTTTCGCCTTTTATGAACTTAACAAAATCCTCTGCAAGCCTTTCGTCACCGCCTCCGTGACCTCCGTATGCACCAACCATATCACCGCTTACATTCAGGTCAACAACCTCAACATCACATTCCTCATTGTGTGCATCGGGAGACGGATTTATCTTAAGCACAGTAAATTTCGATTCTTCAAAATTACCGAAGATTTCACCCTTTGTGCCGATAATGTGAATGTTTCTTCTTGGCTCTGCAGAACCGCCAACCATATTATGTGTACCTGTTGCGCCACTCTCAAAGTTTACAAGCACAGACTGATGATCAACTACATTGTTGTCACATTTGTAAATGCATCTTGCATAAGGGCTATCGCTCTTCATAAGATTGATTTTATCCTCAATTGTCGGATTTTCGATATGCTCAAGCTTATCCCAAACATAGAATGCCCATCTGTCAGGATGATCTATGTAAAGTCTTTTTGTGGAGAAGTCACAGGTATCGACAAGAGGACAGTCCTTCATACAAATTGTACCTGCACCCTCCGGTGCGTTTTCGGGCTTAAACTGATACTTACCGCCGAACGAACAAATTGTTGCAGGCTTTGTTTCACTCATAAACCACATCATAAGGTCGATATCATGGCAGCATTTTGCAAGCAGCATTGTTGTATGACACTTGTCGGAATTAGCCCACTTACCTCTAATGTACGAGGTTGAAAGGTGGTGATACGATACATGCTCTGTTGTTTGAATGTTGATAATATCACCAATCTCACCGTTAACGATTCTTTGCTTTATTCCGTAATAAAAAGGAGTATATCGAAGAACATGACAAATCATAACCTTAGAATTATTAGCTTTTGCACAATTAACAAGCTCTCTCATTTCCTTTTCATTAACGGCAAAAGGCTTTTCGAGAAGCATATCATATCCGCAATTAAGAAGAGGGATTGATGTTTCAATATGAGCTTCATCCATTGTGCCGTTAATTATTGTATCGGCAAGCTTACCGTGCTTTGCAAGCTCTTGAGCCGATTCAAAGCACATATCCTCGCCGAATCCGAAATATTCCATACAGTGCTTTCTTCTGATTGGATTAGGATCGGCTACACCGACAATTTTTAATAATTCGGGATTCGTTTTTGCAAGCTCACTATATACGAGTGCTCTGTGTCCGGCACCGACAATAATAGCGGTAACAGGAGAATTATTCATTTTGATATACCTCTTTCAGCGTTTTTTTATATCATATATCAACCTGTCTCTTATACACATCTCCGAGCCCACGAGACAAGAGGCAATC
>CAMGDK010000167.1 GCA_946042285.1 uncultured Clostridia bacterium
ATCATGTCACAGCCCTTATCTATTCCTGCCTGAAACGGTAGCAAATCTCTTTTTTTAAATGATTTTTTACTGCGCTTATCACGGATAATGCTGTTATGGGTGTCGCCGTTATTGCCGTAGCCCGGAAAATGCTTAAGCGTTGAGACAAGATTTTTCTTACCCATTTCCTTAACAACAATCTTTATGTATTTAGAGGTTGATTTTGCACTGTTTGAAAAGCTTCTGCTGTACATATAGTTAGAAGAGCTGTATGTAACATCTGCAACAGGAGCAAGATTTGTATTTATTCCGAGATCGAGCAAAAGATTTGCCTTTTCCCTTGTATCCTTCTTTATCCTGTCGTATCCGCCGTTTTTATAGAGATTTCGCGGAGATAAAAACGGAGACTTGCGATACTGCTTATAAAGAGAAACACGATTAACAATACCGCCCTCCTCGTCAACAGCTATTAACATTTTTATTTTCGATGCCTTTTGATAATTTTTAATTTGACTTTGCTTTTTACTGTAAGAATTGTTCTTAAAGTTGTTTGCAAAAAGCAAATATCCGCCGAATTGATATTTCTTTTGAATTGCGGCAGCGTTTTCGCTCGGCATATATACCATAAACATTTGGGCTACCTTTTCCTCAAGAGTCATTGAATCAAGGATTTCCTGTGCCCTGTCTTCAATGGATTGCTCATGAATTTCAGCCTCATCTGCTATACAGGTAAAAGGAATACTAAAAGTAAGTAATGCCGATAATAATATACATAAAAGTTTTTTCATTTTTACCACCTGTCTTCATTTTATAACAAAACAAATCAATATTCAAGCAATAATTGTTTTATTGCTTTAAATCAGTGAATTGACTAAAAATTGATTATCTGTTAAAATGGAGTAAAAATTTTATTATTTTCGAAAAAGGAGAATTATATGAGCGAAAAAAAGAGAAGCAGCTTCACTAATCAGCTTGGCTTTGTACTTGCCGGTGCAAGCAGTGCTGTCGGTCTTGGCAATATATGGCGTTTCCCGTATCTTGCCGCAAAGGACAACGGCGGTTTGTTTATTGTATGTTATATCATACTTGCACTCACATTTGGATTTGCCTTGCTGACGACTGAAATTGCAATAGGAAGAAAAACGAAACAGGGTCCCCTCACGGCTTACGGTAAAATCCATAAAAAGTGGAATTTTCTCGGTACGCTTGCAACACTTGTTCCGGTAATTATTTTACCTTACTACTGTGTTATCGGCGGATGGGTTTCAAAATATCTTTTTGAATTTGTAAAATTCAATGGTATTCAAACTGCCGAGGACGGATATTTTACAGGCTACATCACGCAAACGGGCGCACCTATATTTTGGTTTATAGTATTCCTCGGTCTTACTGCCTTTGTTGTATTCAAGGGCGTTAACAAGGGTATTGAGAAGATGAGCAGAGTGCTTATGCCGATTTTACTTGTAATGGTAATCGGTATTTCAATCTTTTCACTCACACTCAGCTACACCGATGCCGACGGTGTTACAAGAACAGGTCTTGAAGGACTTAAGATTTATCTTGTACCGTCATTAGAGGGAGTTACGGCAAAGGATTTCTTTATCGTAATCACCGATGCTCTCGGTCAGCTATTCTTCTCAATCAGTGTTGCTATGGGTATCATGGTGGCATACGGCTCTTATGCAAGCAATGAAACAAATCTTCAAAAATCAATCAATCAGATTGAGATTTTTGATACGGCAATCGCTCTTCTTGCAGGTCTTATGATCGTACCGAGCGTATTCGTATTCTTCGGTAAGGAAGGCATGAGCGGCGGTCCCGGACTTATGTTCATTTCGCTTCCAAAGGTATTTGAGCACATGGGAGGAATAGGTAAAGCAGTCGGACTTATTTTCTTTATCACTGTATTCTTTGCGGCTATCACATCTTCCGTATCTGTTCTTGAGGCTATTACTGCAAGTGTAATTGACAAGTTCCATATTGCAAGAGGCAAAGCAGTTGCTTTAATCACAGCATTTGCACTCATAATGGGTATCATTGTTTGCCTTGGATACAACAAGCTTTACTTTGAATTCACTCTTCCAAACGGTGCAGTTGCACAAATTCTTGACATTCTTGATTACTTCTCTAACAATCTGCTTATGCCGACGGTTGCACTTCTCAGCTGTGTTCTTGTCGGTTGGATTGTTAAGCCTAAAACCGTTATTGAAGAAATTACAAGAAACGGCGAGAAATTTCCGCGAAAAACAATCTATGTTGTTATGGTGAAATTTGTTGCTCCCGTACTCTTGTTTGTACTTTTGCTTCAATCAGTCGGCTTGTTCTAAGCTGTTTAAAGCATCATTTAATCCCTCGGTAATAAGCCGAGGGATTGTTTTTTGTTTATTGCATTGATTTTTACGCTTGATATGCTATAATAAATTTGAGACAGTTTGCCTAAAAACTGCAAAAAAAGAGAGGGATAAAAAAATGAATGAGTACATTGAAAATGTAATCAAAACAGTTGAGAGGAGAGATAATGCCAAGCCTGAATACATACAGTGCGTAAAAGAGGTTTTTCGTTCTCTCGAAAAGGTCATTGAACAGCATCCGGAATACATTGAGGATGATTTGCTTTCAAGAATGGTTGAGCCTGACAGACTCATTACATTCCGTATTGCATGGGTTGACGATGATGGCAAAACACAAATTAACAGGGGCTATCGTGTCCAGTTTAACTCTGCAATCGGACCTTACAAGGGAGGCTTGCGCTTTCATCCGAGCGTAAATTCATCAATCATGTATTTC
>CAMGDK010000168.1 GCA_946042285.1 uncultured Clostridia bacterium
ATCCTGAGTTAAAGGATGATTCGCAAACATCATTGTTTGAAGAGAATTCAGGCGAAGAGTTAAAAGAAACTGAAGAAATAAAGGAGGACATCGAATGAAAGCTTTATTGATTATATTTGCAGTATTGGCTGTTCTTATAATCGCTATATGTTCTCTTTCTGCCACCATTACACTTGTTTACGATAAAGGATGGCAAACTAAGCTTCAAATATTGTTTATCGAAAAAGATATTGTATTATCCGAGGTACTGTCTTTCCTTTTGTTTCCGGACAAAAAAGGTAAAGAGGCTGCCGAAAAAAAGAATAATGAAAAGGTTGAGCAGTCCTCTAACGAATCAAATCCTGAAAATATGGTTGATTCTGTCGATAATAGCGTTGAAAATCTAACGCCTGAGGAATTTGAAAAGTTAGTTAAGTCCTACGAAAACGCAAAGGATACAGATAACTCAAGTACCGAAGAAACAAACGAAACTGTTGATGAAAACAAGCAGCAACCTGCAGAAAACAAGCCTGCTAAATCAAATCCTTTGAAGAAGCTGTGGGACAATGAGGGTGTTTTGGGAATCCTTGAACTCCTTACAAATGTTCTTGATACAGCAAATTCTGCTATATTAACTTTAATTAGGGGTTTACATATTTACTCACTTTATGTTATGATAATAGTAGGCGGTTGGGATGCCGCGGATATTGGTGAGAAATACGGAGATCTGTGCAGATATTATTATCCGTTAAAGGGTATCTTGCTCAATCAATTAAAAATAGATGAATATGACGATTATATTCAGCCTGATTTTCTTGCTGAAGTAAATGAATATGAGTTTCAGCTTATTGCAAGTATAAGCGTCGGTCTTCTTCTTAAGGTTGGAATTAAGGCAGTTTCAGTATTTCTAAAGAATTTCTTTGCTGCAAAAAAGCAGTCTAAAAAAGTAAAATAATAAAGGGGATATAGATTATTATGAAAGAAACTCCAATTAGCAATATTATGGACAACACATTGTCAAAGCTTCGCGATATGGTTGATGTATCAACTATTATCGGAGAGCCTGTTGTTAACGGCTCTGTTACACTCATTCCTGTATCAAAGATTTCTTACGGCTTCGGTTCAGGCGGAACAGATCTTCCTACAAAGCAGCCAAACGAGCTCTTCGGCGGTGGCGGCGGAGGTGGTGTTAGCATTACTCCTGTTGCTTTCATTGTTATTGAAAACGGTAAGTGCAGAATGATGCAAATTAACAATTATACTTCATCTGCCGATCGTGCTATTGCCATGATTCCTGAACTTGTTGACAAGGTTACAGAGCTTCTCAAGTCAGACAAGAAGGAAGAGGTCGCTGAAGAACAGGCATAACTGATATAATTTATAATCACCTGCATATATTAGTGTGGGTGATTATTTTGTTAAGAAAAGTATTTACTGTTTTTGCTTGCTTTTTGTTTATCGTACCGTATAATGTGTATGCGGCTGATAATTCTGCTGTCAGTGCAATAGTTATGGATTTGGATTCCTTGGAGGTATTGTACAAGAAAAACCAATACGAAGAGCGATCCATTGCATCAACTACAAAAATAATGACTGCTTTATTAGCACTTGAGAGCGGCAGGCTTAACGAAGCTGTATGTATTACATCAGGCTCAACTGATGTTGAAGGCTCTGCTTTAGGTCTTAAAGACGGAGACATACTCACATTACATGATTTAGTTATCGGAATGATGCTGACATCCGGTAACGACGCCGCTAACGCTGTTGCTTATTTCCTTTCCGGTGATGTGAAATCTTTTTGCAATTTAATGAACAACAGGGCAGAGGAGATAGGCGTTAAGAACACATATTTCGTTACTCCGTCAGGACTTGACGAGGGCAATCATCATTCAACTGCCTACGACATGGCAATATTAACAGCATACGCTTTAAAAAATGATGACTTTGTTAATATATGTTCGTTAAAAAGCGCTCAAATCAAAATCAACGATGAAATACATACAATATACAATCATAACAAGCTTTTAAATGTTGATGATAATTACATAGGTGTCAAAACAGGCTTTACCGAAAAAGCAGGAAGATGCCTTGTAAGCGCAAAAAGATATAAAGGAAATACAATAATTTGCGTTACTCTTTGTTGTCCTAATGATTGGGATGATCATGTATCATTGATTAACGAAGCACAAAAAAAGTATAAAAAAGCTTCAATTAGCAATACGGTTAAAATAGATGCGGTGGGCGGAGAGAAGAAAAGCATTACAGCAAAATACAGCTCTGAATTATATTTGTTAGGTGATGCGTATGTCGAGGAATATTACTATCCCTTTGTATATGCAGATGTGAAGAAGGGTGACGTCGTAGGAACAGCTTACGTTTATTACAAGAATATTTTAAAAGAAAGACTGCCGATTGAGGCAGACGAGGATTTGAATTATGTCAAACAACAATTTACCGAGACTTCAAAAGTTTATGGCTGAATGCGGTGTAGCTTCAAGAAGAAAATGTGAAGAGCTTATTGAACAGGGTAAGGTCAAGGTTAACGGTCATGTTGCGCATATCGGCGATAAGGTGAATCCTAAAAAAGATATTGTTACCGTTAAAGGAAAGAGGATTAACAAAGAAGAGCGTATGTATTATATTATGCTCAATAAGCCTCGCGGATACGTGACAACGGTTTCCGATGAGCTTGGAAGAAAAACGGTAATGGATCTTGTCGATTGTGAGGCGAGAGTTTACCCGGTTGGCAGACTTGATAAGGACAGCG
>CAMGDK010000169.1 GCA_946042285.1 uncultured Clostridia bacterium
CACCTAAGCCTTCGTCGGCAGCGTCAGATGTGTATAAGAGACAGTTTTTATGTTGTGAGGTGGTAATTTGCCTATATCAGTAATGCTAAAGCCGGCATCAAGTAATTGTAATCTTGCCTGTAAATATTGCTTTTATCATTCGCTTGCAAGTCATAGAGAGGATTATTCCAAGGGAATGATGTCTTCTTCAATCGCACAAAGGGTAATTGACAGTGCTCTTGAATATGCCGACGGCAGTGAAGTGTTTTTCACATTTCAAGGCGGCGAGCCGCTTCTTTGCCCAATAGATTTTTACGAGCATTTTGTCAGCTATGTGAAGAATAATAATAAAAAAAACAGCAGGATTAGCTTTTGTTTGCAAACTAACGGTACTCTTGTTACACCTGAGCTTGCAAAATTCTTTGCGGATAACGGCTTTCTTGTAGGTGTTTCGCTTGACGGGGACAGAGAGAATAATTCATATCGCACATATAAGGACGGCAGTGAGTCGTTTGACGATGTCGTCAAGGGTATCGAGCTATTAAAAAAATATAATGTTCGGTTTAATGTTTTGTCTGTTTTGACAAAGAAAACGGCAAGTAATTTTAGGAATTCATATCGTTTCTTTAAATCAAACGGCTTAAGCTATATGCAGTTTATTCCCGGATTAAGACCTATGAGCGGTGACTATGATGACGATATGTATATGAATAACGATGACTATACATATTTTCTAACAAAATGCTTTAATATTTATTACAATGATTATATGCGTGGAGAATTTGTTTCTATAAGAAGCTTTGACAATTATGTCGCATTAGCCGGAGGTAAGAACGCAGAGCAGTGCGGTATGAACGGATTTTGCTCAACGCAGTTTGTTGTTGAGGGCGACGGCAGTGTTTACCCTTGTGACTTTTACTGTACTGATGAATGGTACCTCGGTAATATCAAGGACTCTTCGTTTAAGGAGCTTTATTCTCATCCAAAATCCGCTCAATTTCTTAAAACATCATTCAAAATAGATGATGAATGTAAGGAATGTAAATATTTTTATATTTGCAGAGGCGGCGGATGCAGAAGAAGTCGTCAGGATAAGAATTATTGCAAGGCATATAAAGCCTTTTTCGGCTCGGATGAGTTTAGATTATTGCAGATGAATAAGTAGGTGTTTTTATGAAAAGGATTATATCTGTTTTGCTTTGTGCTTCTTTGTTGAGCGCTTTGTTAGTCGGTTGCTCATCAGGTAAGAATGACACAGGCTCCGATAATCAGGAAAAGCAGATTGCTCTTGAAATTACTGTTGATAATCATTACAGTAGCTTTGATGAAGCAACTAAGAGCGCTTATAAAAAGCTTTGTAACGCCGTGCTGGCGTACGAGAGCAGTGTTAAATTCAATATCGGTCTTGTGGATGAAATCAACACATTGTTTTATACAAGCTTCCCTCTATATACACTTGTAAAGGGTATTGATTTTGCCAAGGATAATTCCGGAGTGGAAATCAGCTATGTTTATCCACAGGAAGAGCATAAGCAAAGGATTGAGCAGTTTAATAATGCTGTTGCAGAAATTATGAGCGAATGCGGTTATGGTAAGGTTAGTAAAAATATGTACGTTCTCAATGTGTATAGCTATCTCTCGCAAAATATAACCATTGACGGCACAACGACCACCGTTCTTGAAACTGCTGTTACGAAGAAGGGTATGAGCTCTACCGTTTCCGGATTATTTGAGTATCTGCTTTTGCAATCGGATATTCCTGCAAGCCATGTTATCAATGTCGGCGAAAATTCGCTTGCAAGCATGATTTCGATGGCACAGCTAAATGGCGAAATGTATTATTTCGATATTTCATCGGAAATTGAAAAAACAGACGGTAAAGGCCTTTCGTATTTTGCCATGAATACACAAAGAGCTGCCGATAAAGATGCAAAGCTAACCTATACCGATGGCAGTGAAATTAATGAGCTTGATAACGATTACTTCGGCAAGCTTGCAAACTGCACTGATTATAAGGTTGAGGGCAACAAGGTTGTTGCTAACTGTAAGGGTGAGAATTTCACTTTTGAGCTAAGCTGATAACAGTATAATTTTTAAGGGAGATTTTTTCTCCCTTTTTTGTTTTATCTTTTTTTCAAAAAATTCCAATTACCTATTGACAAGGTAGGTGAATAGTGGTATTCTATTATCAACCTACCAAACAGGTAGTTGAATGGAGTGTTGATGATGGTTCAACAAATTAAATATTTATATGATGATCGATGTTTCTATCCGGCATTGTTGAGTATCAATCGAATGTGCAATTAACAGTCATGTTCAAAAGTAATACAAATAATGATATTGGAGGAAACAATTATGTCAAACAAAATTGATGATACAAGCAAATGGAGCTTTGAAACAAAGCAAATTCACATAGGTCAGGAAAGCGCAGATCCCGTAACAGATGCAAGGGCGGTGCCGATTTATGCAAGCACATCTTATGTATTTCATGACAGTCAGCATGCGGCAGACAGATTCGGCTTAAGGGATGCAGGCAATATTTACGGCAGATTAACTAATCCTACACAGGATATTTTTGAGCAGAGAATTGTAGCACTTGAGGGCGGCGTTGCGGCATTGGCAACGGCATCGGGTGCAGCAGCAATCAATTATACAATTTCCGCACTTGCAAAAAGCGGTGAGCATATTGTTGCATCAAAAACAATTTACGGCGGAACATACAATTTGCTTGCACACAC
>CAMGDK010000170.1 GCA_946042285.1 uncultured Clostridia bacterium
AATCGCAAGAGGATGCGACTGTAACAGAAAGTGAGACCATTACAGTCCCGTTTGAATCGATTGTAGATGCATCTTTACTTTCAGCAACTTGGAACAAAGAGATAGTGCTGTTCTCTATTTTTTGACAACCATTGATCATATCGCTATGTTCATCAGCATAAGTGCCGAGAATAGAAATGTTAGAGATATAATTAGAATCATAGGTTGCTGTCAACTCAACCATAGAAACTGCCTTCATTCCGGAAAGGACGATGTCAACATAATATGTACCATTTTGGAGTCTGTTGCCGTCAACTTTTTTTCCGGTTGTGTTGGTAAAAACACAAGACAATTCAGGAGTTTCTTTGCCGAGGGTTCCGGCCTCGGCATTTGCACTAAAAGGGAGTGCAAACATTGAAATTATTAAAATTAAACAAACGAAAGGGGTAGTTAAGAAGCTTTTAAAAGTGTGTTTCATAATGAAACCCCCTAAAGTTCTTGTTTGATTTTTTATATGATGCCCCGCACAAAGTTGCCCCTGCACAAGGCATCATAGGACATAACTAAATCGTAATTAATTTAGTGGAATTTAATTTAGTGTGATAACCTTGTTAATTATGCAAGTGTGTTGCTATAAGCAATCTTTTCTCTCAAAATCTTCTTGAACTGGTCAGCAGTGATCTTCTTGCCCTCACCGATTTCGCCTGCCTTTGAAGCAAGAGCGACATCAGTTGAGTTAACCTTACCATCACCGTTGTAGTCAATAGCGATTACACCAATATTAAGACCTTCTGTAGCACCTGAAACAGGAACTGTTCTGTTGATACCGTTTGTAGCCTCAACTGTGATTGATGTTGTGCCGGCAGGAACTTCAGCAGTGAATGAACCGTCAGCCTTTGTGTTTGCAACTACTTCGCCGTCAGCAACGATTGATGCGCCAACAAGTGCAAATGTGCCTGCTGTACCTGTAGCATCAATTGCTTCGGTAACTGTACCTGAAATTGTGAATCCTGCGTTAGGATCAGGAACTGCAAGAGCATTTTCAGCCATTACGAGACTCTTCTTTGCTTCGTAAATGCTTGAAATGTTAGCTTCCTTTTCTTCCTTAGCTACCTTGATTGCCTTTGCGAGGCGGTTGATATATTCTGTCCATGTAGCGTCAGAATAAACAACTGCACCCTGATTAACAAGTTTACCGTTTACAACCTTACCGTACTTAACAGTTGGAGTACCTGTTACAGTAACTTCACCGTTTGAAAGTGCGTGAGTTGTTTCATCTTCGGAAACTGTTGCTGTGAGATTAGCCTTTGTTGTGCCTGTTACAAGAGCGATTTCAGCTTCAAGCTTTTGACCCTTGTATTCACGAGGAACAAGACGGCTATTATAGAATTTAAAGTTTTCACTTGCTTCGTGAAGTTGAGCATATGAAGCAGTTGTTGTGTAAACAGGCTTGCCGTTTTCATCCTTAGCACCTGTATCCTTCAAGAGTGCTTCTGCTTCCTTACCAACCTGAGTCATCTTCTGATATGAAGCGATATCATAGTTGATAATTTCCTTGCCCTTGTAAGAATCAATGATACCGTCCTTCTGAACGATTTCGTTCATTGCAGATGTATCAATCTTCTTAATTGTTTCTTGAACATAATATGTCATGAAGTCCTGTGCCTGAGCATATACACTACGATAGTCGTTTTTGCCATCGTTAGGAATAACGGCATCATGGAGTTCTGCATGAGTGAATGTCCAACCTTCAGAAGCGTTTACGCTCTTACCTGTTGATGCATAGTATGAGTGGTTTTCTTTTGCATAGTAATTCTTCTTTGTTGCTACGCCATTTACCATTTCCTCATATGTTGCAATAGTCTTTGTAGGACCGTAGTAAGGATAAGCATAAGATGTTGTATCCCAACCATTTTCGTATACATAATCATTTACATAATAGTATACGCCGCCTTGCATTTCTACCTTGCGGTTGAAGTACTTTTCAGTACCGTTTGTAACATCTTCACCAACAATAAGCTTGTTTGAGTAGATTGGGAACTTAAATGCTTCGTCTACATAGTAGTAATTGCCCTTCTTATGGAATTTGTTTTCTACATATGTCTTAAGAGTAGCATCTTTAAGATCAGCATCTGTCAATGGCTTGTAAGCCGGATCGCCGGTTGAAGCCTTTGTTGTTGATGTCTTTGCAGTGAGTTGAGTCTTAGAAGTAAGATCCTCGATGTTTCTCTCTGTTGGAGCAGTAACGATCTTATCAAGTACTGTCTCGAACTTGCTCTGCATATCCAAATAAATAGCAGATGAGTTTGATGCCTCAACATAGTCAGTATAATTTGAAGGCTGATATGCGTTGATTTGACCTTGTGCTGACTGATATGCGCTCTGAAGTGTTGCAGAACCGCTTGTATCAGCAATTGTAAGAACAGTATTATCACCAAGATCAAGTGCTGCATCAGTTGCTGAATAACCAACAAGATTAATGTTGTATACACCAGGTGTAAGTGTCTTAACCTGATCCTTAACCTTCATATATCTCTTATTTGCTGATGATACGCCCTTAAGAGAAACATAGTAAACATTAGGAACTGTTGACATAGGAGTTGCACATGTATTTTGAATAGCAACAGGATCAACAAATACGTTAACAAGATCACCGTTTTCATCAAACTTAAGTTCAACGCCTTCATAATAATCTGTCTCTTATACACATCTCCGA
>CAMGDK010000171.1 GCA_946042285.1 uncultured Clostridia bacterium
GCCTTGCGCCAGCAAGGCTGCCATCTCAAGACACCAAATCTCATCTTTACTCCAAACATTTTTGATGTTTTGCAGTTTATCGTGTGCAGATTTGGTCTTAATCAAGGCACAAAACGCAGTTAATCCTTTCGGATTAACGAGTATTTTAACGAAGAGTAAGGGCAATATCTGCCACGATAAACCGTGGTTCGGATTATTACCGTTACCCTATGCAAATTTTGGAGTGATACTATGCAAAAAAGAGTTGCGCTGTGGGATAATCTAAAGCTGTTTTTGATTTTCCTTGTGGTAATCGGTCACCTGACAATTCAATATTTTTCAAGCAGTCAAATGTTTTGCGCAATGACTCTTGCAATATATACATTTCACATGCCTGCGTTTATTTTTGTCAGTGGTCTTTTTGCAAAAAAAGCTATAAATTCAAGCACTCCGCCGTACAAAAGGGTGTTTGGCTTTTTGATGATATATCTCGGGCTGAGAGTTGTAAATTATGCATCAAACATCGTGTTCGGCGTTAAATGCTCGTTTGACATTTTCTCCGTCAAGGATATTCCGTGGTACATGCTGTCAATGGCAATTTGGTACATGATAACCTATGTATTAAAAAGCATAAGTCCCAAATACATATTTACAACATCAGTGATATTTGCATGCTTTGCAGGATACATGACAGGCGACGCAGATTTCCTTTGCATACTGCGAGTAGTTACATTTTATCCGTTCTTCTACGCAGGATATGTTCTTGACAGAGGTAAAATCGAGGAAATAACCGCAAAAAAGGGTGCAAGGATATTTTCGGGTATTGCTTTTGGCACATTCGTTGTGATTTGTGCAACGCTCACAGATAAAATGAAGTGGCTCTTCCCTCTTTTGAGCGGCAGAAGAAAATACGGTGCGCTCGGTGATTTTCAGCCGTGGGGATGCCTTATGCGCCTTGCGTATTTCGCAATCGCAGGTATGCTCGTTTTTGCCGTGATTTCACTTTGTCCGCGCAAGGAAACGCCGTTTTCAAGGCAGGGCAGGAACACGCTGCAAATCTATTTTTGGCACAGACCTATACTCTATATAATGAAAAATGCAGGTCTGTTTTATCTCATTAAGCAGATAGGCGCAGGCTGGGAATGGGTTGCGCTGATTGTGATTATCGCGCTTACGGCAGTGCTGAATTTATCATTCCTCGGCAAGCCGCTTGAGCTGCTTATGAACCCAAAGGAGAAAAAGGAATATGCAATTACCGAGTGATCCCATGATGCTCTTAAGCGTTGTAAACACGAAGCTTCGCGATTGCTATGAAAGCCTTGATGCACTTTGCAGCGATATGGAAATCGACAAAGACGAAATCATTAACAGGCTTGCAGGCGCAGGCTTTGAGTACAACGAGGAGCAAAATAAATTTTGGTAAATTTAAAAAAGCTATTGACTTTTTAATCAAAATCCGTATAATCTAAATTGTAATCATTACAAACTAATATTGATTACAAGGTGGTGAGGATTTGCATACAAATGAAATTGCCGAGCTTTTTAGGTCAAAGGGGCTTAAGGCTACGCCGCAGCGTATTGCCGTGTACAAATTCTTGTGTGAAAATCCCGTTCACCCGGATGTCGAAACCGTTTACAAAAAGGTGGTTGAGGACAATCCTTCGTTTTCAAAGACGACCGTTTACAACTGCCTTGACGCGCTAACCGAGAGCGGACTGCTGACACCTGTTAAGATTGATGCAGATAAGATTAGGTACGACGCCGACACTGATTTTCACGGTCATTTTTATTGCGAGAAATGCAATAGGATTTTTGATTTTAAGTGCGATTCTGTTGCCGACGGCGATATTGACGGCTTTGAAATCAATCACAGAGATGTTTATTACAGTGGTATTTGCAGCCACTGCAAAAATAATTAAAAAATTTTTTATTAAAGGAGTTATAAATTATGGCAAAGAAGTATTATTGTCCGGTATGCGGATACGAGAGTGACGAGCCAATTGATGTATGCCCAATCTGTAAGGCAAAGATGGCTGTCAGAGAAGAGGGCGAGGCTATGTCATGGGCAGCAGAGCACATTGTAGGCGTAGCACAGGGCGTTGATCCTGAAATCATTAAGGGCTTAAGAGAGAACTTCAACGGCGAATGCTCAGAGGTTGGTATGTATCTTGCTATGGCAAGAGTTGCACACCGCGAGGGCTATCCTGAAATCGGTCTTTATTGGGAAAAGGCAGCTTATGAGGAGGCTGAGCACGCTGCAAAGTTTGCAGAGCTTCTCGGTGAGGTTATCACAGACTCAACAAAGAAAAACCTTGAAATGAGAGTTGCTGCCGAGAACGGTGCTACAAAGGGCAAGTTTGAGCTTGCAAAGATGGCTAAGGAGCAGGGCCTCGACGCTATTCATGACACAGTACATGAGATGGCAAGAGACGAAGCTCGACATGGTAAAGCTTTCGAGGGTCTTCTTAAGAGATATTTCGGTTAATAATTCAAATCCGTTATGGAGTGGCTTCGGCTCTTGCCAAGCTGCTCCAAATTTTTTTGAAAATTTGGCAGAAAAGGTACGGTGTACCTTTTCGTAGCAGGTTGCCAAACCAAGGTGGAAGCAAGACACGGCAAGGCTTTCGAGGGTCTTCTCAAGAGATATTTCGGCTAAGATTAAAAATAAACGGGGTGGTTTTCCACTCCGTTTTGTTTTTTGTTTTCGCATGCGGG
>CAMGDK010000172.1 GCA_946042285.1 uncultured Clostridia bacterium
GGAAAAATGATGATGATATTTATGGGGCTATCACTCATAAGCACATTATGGTCCGACACAAAATTCACCACATTTGCAACAGCAGCATTGTGGTGGGGTATGTTCTTAATTGAGGTAATGATTTACAATCTTGCAAGAACAAGAAAAAAAATAGACAGAATCCTGACAGCACTCACTGCTGCAGGTGCTCTTAACGGAATTGTCGCCATTTTTCAAATCTGTTCCTACACGCTTTACAAATACGACTACATTGAAAAATCGCAGGTATTTGTTACTCCATTCTATAAGCCACTTGATAAAGCTGTTTATACTTGGATGAAAACAATATTCGGCTTTGATATAGATACAACATTATGGTGGGATTCAAGAGCGAGCGGATTTTTCTCAAACCCTAATTTGCTTGCTACATTTATGATGATTGTTTACCCTATTTCAATCTATCTTTTCCTTAACACAAAAGGAAAAAAGCACAAAATCATCTATTTCATCGCCAACGTTCTGATAAGCGGTGGTATCAGTGCAACATTAACAAGAGCCGGTTGTGTTATTGCATTATTCGGCTGGCTGTTCATGTTCATAGTACTAATCAAGCAGCACTGGAAGCCGCTTCTTGAAATATTCATTCCTACCGTATGTGTAATCGTTCCTTCTATTCTAACAAGATACGGAATCATATTTAAGGCAAGAGGTGCAGGCAAGGAGGCAGCAAAATCGAGTGCCGCTCATTTTAAAATTTGGGGCAGTCTTATTGATTACATAACCCATAATGCTAAAGCGTTTTTCATCGGATTAGGATTTGGCTGTGAGGAAACCGGTCGTGTGCTTTTGAATGTTTATAATCTTGATAAGCCGCACGGTCACAACTTTGTACTTGAGACATGGATGGAGCTTGGAGTTATCGGAATAATAATTCTGTTTGCAGTACTGTTTTGCAATTTCGGAAAGCTGCTTGAAATCAACACAAACAACGGAAAGAAATTTACTCTTGTATTTTGTGTGTTCACCTCAACAATGCTTTATCTGCTATTCGGTTTAACAGACTATATTTTCAATTCACCTAAACAGATAATTTTCCTGTTTATACTTTTAGGACTTACTCAGGCAATGAGTGCATGCTACGACAAAACGATTATCAAGGATGCAGACTCATTGAAATTAGTTGCAGAAAGAGAAATTGAAAACACAATTCACCAAAAACCGATTAAGCACAAAAGAATAAATAAATAAGCTCATAACAAACCGCTGTCACAATTGTGACAGCGGTTTAACTTTTACTATATTACTTAAAACCTTTTAACTTGCTTTTCGCGCGCGAGCCTGCAATATGCATTGATGAAGAATTATCATACCATTCAAGTCTTTTCAGCTTTTTGTTATTTTCTTTAATTATCATTTTTTGATCAGCATTCTTAGCCTTCAGGTCATCAATAGCCGTATTGTACGAATTATACATCATTCTTTGACCTGTGATAAGTCGTTGTACCTGCTCTTTTTCATCACAGGTATATAAAGAATGTACAGGACCGTAAAACTCTATATCCTTAATTTTTTCATCAAACGGTGAACGAATATTATCTCTATCCTTGTAAATATGAGGCAATCCGTTATTATCAAGAAAATCAACAAAATGCCAAAATCTTTCTTCATGTCCGTTGTTAACCTGCGTAAAATCAGTATTCTCATATAACTCAAATATATTTGTGCTTTCATTAACATCATGAGCAGGCATATTAGGAATATTATGATATTCGGCAAGCTCTCTTATTCTCGCATCTGTCGGGAATAAGATAGTCGGAACACCGGCAAGAATGTTGCCTACTGCACCGTGAATACGGGTACCATAGTTGAAATCAATTCCTTGATTGAATTTAAGAATACTTTGAAAATCAATAAAAAATCTTGCTTTGTCGTTGACAAACACCTCATCGTCAATCATATGCGGATAAAGAGTCTGCGAAGCTTCTGTTGCAGGGAGAGGTACACCGTAGTACATAAGCTTAAGATCGTCAACAAACTGCGGCATGAAATAATAATTCGGTAGCACTTCCCTGTTTCTTATCATGAACTCCTTAAAATTAACAGGATTAGATACAGAGCCTGTAACACATACTTTAGAGTCCTTTGTGAGCGGCTTTGGCTCCCTTACGGGAAGACCGGGACCGAACATTTCAATAGACGGACAGCCGGTAACATCAACATCATTGAAGCCAAGATGCTTGAGATATTTATATGTTATCTCACCTCTAACGCCGATTGATGCAGAATGATTGAGAACTGCCTTGACAAATCTTTTTGAATCCTCGTCATACTTATGAGGCTCGGTAATATCCGGCTCATAAGGCATTTGAATACCGATACCGGTAACTACACATGGTATAGTCAGCCTTTCAATAAGCGCTGTCCACTTTCTCATACTGCCGAGAAACTGATTTCTAAAGGAATTTGCCATCGGCAAAACGAGATAATCATAATTCTCATTGATGTATTCCGGTGTGATTTTATCATGAATAACCGTTTTATCAGCAAGAAAGTCAACCTGTGTATCATCTGTGAAAAGAGTTCTTGTCATGCTATAAGCAAACAGAAGATTACCCGTGTTGTTGCCGATAATTCTTTTGTTTATTACATCTTCGGGATTGCTGTCTCTTATACACATCTGACGCTGCCGACGAAGGCTTAGGTGT
>CAMGDK010000173.1 GCA_946042285.1 uncultured Clostridia bacterium
CACCTAAGCCTTCGTCGGCAGCGTCAGATGTGTATAAGAGACAGGAGGATGAAGTAGTAACAATGATTATAAGGGGGTTAAGAATATGAATGAATGGTACAAGGAATCGGTCGTTTATCAAATATGGCCGCGCTCATTTTGCGACGGCAACGGCGACGGAATCGGTGATTTGGAGGGTGTACTCTCCAAGCTTGATTACATAAAGGATTTAGGCTGCAACTGTATTTGGTTTTCGCCTCTTTATCCGTCACCAAATGCGGACTTCGGCTACGACATTGCCGATTACAAAAATATTCATCCGGAATACGGCGACCTTGAGCTTTTTAAAAAGGTGCTGGACGAGGCTCACAAGCGTGACATAAGGGTTATCATGGACCTTGTTGTTAATCACACATCAGACGAGCATAAATGGTTTGTTGAGTCAAAAAATCCAAAATCACCGTATCACGACTACTACTTTTGGAAGAAGGGCAGGCACGGTGGCAAAAAGCCGCCGAACAACTGGCTTTCATGCTTTGAGGGCGGTGCTTGGGAAAAGGACGAGAGTAACGGCAAATACTATCTTCATGTTTTTGCAAAAAAGCAGCCTGACCTCAACCACGACAATCCAAGGGTGCGTCAAGAGGTTAAGGACATTATGCGCTTTTGGCTAGATATGGGTGTTGACGGCTTTCGCGAGGATGTAATCACATTCATCTCAAAGAAAAAGGGACTTCCAAACGGCTTTCCCATTCCGTCCGCCTGCGGTATCGAGCATTACATGGACGGACCGAACATTCATAAATATCTTAAAGAGTACAGAGATGTCATCAAGCAATATGATTGCTTCACTGTCGGCGAGGCACCAATTATGACTCCGACAAAGGCGCTCAAATATATTGAAGGTGAAGACAGAGAGCTTGACTTGATGTTTCATTTTCAGCACATGGAGGCGGACTGCCTTTTGGTTGACTACATCCAAAGAGATTTCGACCTCAGAAAGATGAAGAGTGCTTTTTCAAGATGGCAGGAAAAAATCAACGGTAGGGCGTGGAATACTCTTTATTTGGAAAATCACGACCACCCGAGAATTATCTCAAGATACGGAAATGAGAAATACAGAGTCGAATCGGGCAAAATGCTTGCAAACATGTATATGCTTCAGCAGGGTACGGCATTTGTTTATCAAGGTCAGGAAATAGGAATGCTCAATACAAGGCTCAACTCAATCGACGAATACACCGACTGCTTTGTAAAGAACAATTATGATATTGCAAAAAACAAGGTGCATCTAAACGAGGAAAAATGCTGGGAGTGGGCAGTAAAATCGACAAGAGATAATTCGCGTACTCCTGTTCAGTGGGACAGCAGTGAAAACGCAGGCTTCACAACCGGCACACCTTGGTTCCCCGTTAACAGCAATTATCATGAAATCAATGCAGAAAAAGAGTCGGGCAACCCCAACTCAATTTTAAATCATTATAAAAAGCTTATTAAGTTTAAGAGGGAAAACGAGGTTGCAATCTACGGCGACTACAAGGAGTATTACAAAAATTCATCAAAGCTTTATGTTTATGAAAGAAGCTACAACGGCAAGAGATTGCTTGTCATTAACTCGTTTTGCGAAGACAGATTACCGTTTGAAGCACCAAAGGGCTTTGATTTGGAAAAGGGCACTCCGATTCTTTGTAACTACGACAACCCAACCGTTCAGGGCAATGGCTTCAAGCTTCGCCCGTACGAATCGAGAGTTTACTATTTTGAATAAAGGCATAAAAAAAGCATCCTTGAAGGATGCTTTTTTTAGACTGTCGATAAAGTGGTCTGAACCACGCCAAAGAATGTGAAGAATAAAAATTACTCGTAGGGGCTTGCAGTGCAAGCCCCCGTGGGAGTTATTTTTGGAGAAAAAATATGATCATCAATTCTAATTATCAACCGGTCTGAAAAATATTTGACAGATTATCTGCACCTACTGCAATTTCAATCCTAACCGCAAGCGAGTCGATTTCCCTCTCAAAATACATGGAGTTGTCAACATTGAATTCTATAAGCTCACACAAATTCCTTACAGCTAAATTCAAAAGCTCAACAATTTCTTCCTTCGATTTACCGATAAAGCATTTATTTAGCTGAACAATATCATCATCTGTTATTTCAAGGCTCAACGGCTCATATCCCAAAAGCACTCTGCCGATTGCCTTAACAAATATCGGTGCGCATAAATTTGTAAAATCCTCAATGTAATTTGTCAGCGATTTTTTCAATTCCTTAACCGCAATGTCAAAATCAAAGCAGTTAACGAACTGATTTTCAATGCCTATTCTGTTTATATATTCATCAATATAATCAATACCCTTTAAATCCTCCGACACGGGATTTAAAAGCGGATAATCAATACTGCACGGTATTTGGTGTGCGTCATAATAAATATCATAGCGCTTAAAAAACAAATCAATATTTTTAATTGTATCTAAATAGTAAACATTTTTATATTTCGGTGAGATACGGCAAAGCTCATCAAACGCTTGCCTTGCCTCATTTTTCTGTCGCTTAATATTTTACGACCTCTTTTAAGGACCTGCTCAAAATCCTGCTGTGCAAAAGCCTCCATCGGCACTGCTTCATACTGTGACACAATGCTCATGTACGGTAAAGTATCACAAGAAAATTATGTCGAATTGACAGCCGC
>CAMGDK010000174.1 GCA_946042285.1 uncultured Clostridia bacterium
ATATATACAAGCAGATTTGGCGATACGGCGGTATTCAGTGCTATATAAGGCTGTTGATTTCAGACGGTGTATCGTCCTTGTTGTTTATCACATTAGAGTATAGCTTGGAAGATTTGCTGCACTTTCAAAGATTGTCATTTTCAATTATGCTTGCGCTTGTAAGCCTGAATTGCTTATTTGCTCTTGCTATGAGAATGATGTATCGCTATTGCTTTAAGTGCGGAAGCGACACTTCTCTTAAAGGTAAGATATTAAGGCTTTTACTGAGAGTTTTTGCAGGCGTAACCTTAAGTCATAATATTGACGATTCACAAAAAATAAAAGTAGCTATCGTCGGTGCAGGCAAAGCAGGTGTCAGCTTGGCAGAGGACTTAATAAACAATGCAAATTCTCCATATACTCCCCGTTGCTTTATAGACTATAATCCTAAAAAGGCAGGCAGACAAATTCATAATATTCCTGTTTATTCTTCTGATGAGGCGACAACCGAGCTGCTGAACAAAATTGAGGTTCAGGAAATAATAATTGCAGTTCCTTCTGCATCCGCTTTAAGAAAAAAGGAATTGTACGATGTTTATAAGCGGAAAAATTTTAAGGTAAAAACATACGACTACCCGATTGTGCAAGCAGTCGGCGCAAAGCCACAGCTTCGTGAATTTGATATTGAGGATTTACTTTTCAGACAGCAAATAAATGTTATCGATCAAAAAACAGTTGCGTACTATTCAAATAAAGTGATCCTTATTACAGGCGGAGGCGGCTCAATCGGAAGCGAGCTATGCCGTCAGCTTGCAAAAATGAATCCAAAGCAAATCATTATTTTGGATATATGCGAAAACGGAGTGTACGATGCTCAGCAGGAGTTAATATTTAAATACGGTGATAAGCTTGATTTAAGGGTTGAGATTGCTTCTATCACGGATAAAGAAGCAATGAGGTCTGTATTTAATACATATCATCCGCAAATTGTAATAAATGCCGCAGCGCATAAGCATGTTCCGCTTATGGAGCATAATTGTGTTGAAGCAATTAAGAATAATGTATTTGGAACAAAGGTTGTTCTTGAATTGTGTGAAGAGTATGGCACAGAACGCTTTATGATGGTTTCAACCGATAAGGCGGTTAATCCTACAAATGTCATGGGCGCTACAAAGCGTATGTGCGAAATGATTGTGCAGGGATACAGTACAAGAGGTAATGTTAAATGCTCTTGCACAAGATTCGGTAATGTTCTCGGCTCGGCAGGCTCTGTAATCCCGTTATTTAAAAAGCAAATTGCAGCAGGAGGACCTGTAACTCTTACCGATAAGAGAATTATCAGATATTTCATGACAATTCCGGAGGCATCACAGCTTGTTCTTAAATCAGGCGCTATCGCAAAAAACGGCGAGCTTTTTGTGCTTGATATGGGACAGCCTGTTAAGATTTACGACCTTGCACAAAGCATGATTAACCTATCAGGCATGCATGGAGTAGAGATTGTTGAAACAGGATTAAGACCGGGCGAAAAGCTATATGAGGAGTTGTTAGTTAAGACAGATAATCTTGATACAACAGAGCATGAGTTGATTTTCATTGAAAGAGAGGAGCCAAACACCTTTGATGAGGTTGAAGAAAAGCTTTCGATCCTAAAAAAAGCAATCGAAGCAAACAACAATGAGGCTGCAAAGGAAGCACTGCGTTTGGTCGTACCTACATTTAAAACTCCCGAAGAAATCAACAACGATGCCCACAATTCAATGGAAATGAATATTATAAAGAAAATGTAAAATCACATTTTAACAAAGCATAACTATATGAAGAGGAATCGGTATGTACAAGTATGTAAAAAGAATATTGGATTTCAGTGTCGCTTTGATTGCCGCTATTATTCTTTCTCCTCTTATGGCAATAACTGCTATTGCAGTGAAGGTTGAGTCAAAAGGACCGGCTGTTTTTAAGCAGGACAGACTTGGTCTTAACGCAAAGGTGTTCAAAATCTACAAATTTCGTTCAATGTGTCAGGGTGCCGAGCATACAGGAACAGGTGTTTACAGCGGTGCCGATGATATTAGAGTAACTAAGGTTGGCAAAATTATTCGTGCGACAAGTATTGATGAGTTGCCTCAGCTTTTTAATATTATCAAAGGCGATATGAGCTTTATCGGTCCTCGTCCGCCTCTTACATATCATCCTTGGGATATAAGTGAATATACAGAAGAACAGCTGCACATGTTTGATGTTCGCCCCGGTATTTCCGGTTGGGCACAGATTAACGGCAGAAAGGATGTTGAGTGGCACAAGAGAATAGAGCTCAACTGTTGGTATGTTGATAATATGTCTTTATGGCTTGACATTAAAATCTTGTTTACAACATTCCTTAAGGTTTTGAAAAATGAAGACAATGTAAACATCGGTGCAACACTTGTTACTGATGAAGTCGAAGAAAAAGAAACAGAGTTAATATAATTATGTCATTAGAGTATTTTTACATAACAAATAATCCGGATGTCGCTTTGGCTTGTGAAAAAGCAGGAGTTGACAGGATTTTTGTTGATATGGAATATATCGGCAAATACGAGCGACAGGGCGGACTTGATACAGTACAAAATCATCACACGGTTGAAGATGTAAGGAATATCAAAGCCGTTATCAGCAAATCAAAGCT
>CAMGDK010000175.1 GCA_946042285.1 uncultured Clostridia bacterium
TAAGATTACAGTTCTAAAGGGTGACGGTATCGGCCCGGAAATTGTTGACGAATGTATCAAGGTTCTTGATAAGGCAGGAGAAAAATTCGGCTTTAAGCTTGACTACGACTATCAGCTTTTAGGCGGTTGCGCCATTGATGCAACAGGCGTTCCATATCCGCAGGAAACAGCCGATGCCTGCAAGGCAAGCGACGCAGTTCTTCTCGGTGCGGTCGGCGGTCCTAAATGGGACAATCAACCCGGCAGCAACAGACCTGAAAAGGGACTCCTTGCAATCCGTGAGGATTTGGGTTTGTTTGCAAATCTTCGCCCTGCAAAGATTTTTGCACCTCTTAAGAGTGCTTCGCCTATCAAGGAGGAAATCATTGGTGACGGCCTTGACATTCTTATTGTAAGAGAGCTTACGGGCGGTATCTACTTCGGTGACCGCGGCACCTATGAGGAAAACGGCGTTGTCGGTGCTTATGACACAGAGCGCTACACATATCCCGAAATCAAGAGAATAGTTAAGGCAGGCTTCGAGTACGCTATGAAGCGTGAAAAAAGACTCACCTGCGTCGACAAGGCAAATGTTCTTGACTCGTCAAGGCTTTGGAGAAAGGTTATGGAGGAGGTTTCGGCTGATTTTCCCGAGGTTGAGGTTTCATACATGTATGTTGACAACTGCGCTATGCAGCTTGTGAGAAATCCAAACCAGTTTGACACAATCGTTACATCTAACATTTTCGGTGACATTCTTTCAGACGAGGCTTCAATGATTTCAGGCTCAATCGGTATGCTTGCTTCTGCCTCTCTTGCAGAGGGTACATTCGGTCTTTACGAGCCTATCCACGGCTCTGCGCCTGACATTGCAGGTCAGGGTAAGGCTAATCCGCTTGCAACAATTCTTTCGGGCGCAATGATGCTTCGCTACACATTCGGCGAAAACGAGGCTGCCGACGCTATCGAAAACGCAGTAGATAAGGCGCTTACACTTGTTAGAACTCCCGATATTTACGAGGAGGGGTTCGAGGCAGTTACAACATCACAGATGGGTGATAAGGTGGCAGAGCTTTTATAATTTGTTTTAAAAAGTAAAGCGGGCGAACAATGTTCGCCCCTACGGTTGTTGTTAATTATTTACTATATCGTAAGAAAACGGGTGAACAAATAAATTGTTCGCCCGTTTTTTTCTCTTCTTATGTTTTCTTCTTATTTTACAACTGTTCCGATTGTGTTTGGTGCCATGCCTGCTGCATTTGCCTCGTCGGTATCAATGTGCATTGCAAGTGCATAAGAGTCGGATACTCTTACTATAACATCGCCGAATGTAAGATTTCTGCCGTTTGATGTTGGGATTTCAACCGAAACGATTTCGCCGTTTGTAAGTCCCATTTTTTCAGCGTCAGCGGTTGTTGCATGGATATGTCTCTTTGCTGCGATAACGCCCTTCTCTATCTTAACCTCACCGGCAGGACCTACAAGTGTGCAGCTGCCTGAGCCCTCAAGGTCGCCGCTCTCTCTTACAGGAGCAACAACGCCGATTGAACGAGCGTCGGTAAGCGAAAGCTCAACCTGTGTTTCCTTTCTGCACGGACCGAGGATTGACACTGCAGGGAACTCGCCCTTTGTGCCGATAACCTTAACTCTCTCCTCGCAGGCAAACTGTCCCGGCTGTGAAAGCTCTTTTTTTACCGTAAGCTCATATCCTGTGCCGAAAAGCACCTCTAAATCCTCCTTGGACACATGAACATGTCTTGCCGAAATCTCAACTAAAACCTTATTCTCCATAATTTGACTCCTTAAATATTTTTTTACAGACATATTTTATACCACATTGAATTGTTTTTCAATAGAAAATTTGATATAATGACATCGGGTGATAAATTATGACATTAGACGAGCTTGAAATTAAATGTAAGGAATGTAAAAGCTGTCCGCTTTGCGAGGGCAGAACAAATCTTGTTTTCGGCACAGGCAAAAAGGATGCAGACATAATGCTTATCGGCGAGGGACCGGGCGAAAACGAGGATCTACAAGGTCAGCCGTTCGTCGGCAGGAGCGGTCAGCTTCTTGATAAATTCCTTGAAAGCGTTGACCTTTCGAGAGAAAAAAATGTGTATATTGCAAACATGGTTAAGTGCCGTCCGCCGAAAAACAGAGATCCTAAGCCGGAGGAGCAGGAGGAATGTATCAAGTGGCTTCGTGAGCAGTTCAAGATAATTCAGCCGAGGATTGTTGTGTGCGTTGGCAGAATATCTGCGCAAAGGCTTATCGGCAAGGACTTTAAGGTTACACAGCAGCACGGCGAATTTATCGACAAAAACGGCGTTCTCTTTATGGGCACATACCACCCTGCCGCAATACTGCGCAACCCTAACAACAAGGAGTTAGCCTTTGGCGACTGGCTCAAGGTTAGGGACAAGATTACCGAGCTTGGTATTGAGATATAAACAATTCTTTACCACATCTTAACAATTCCTTTGACCGTGCTTTGAATTGATATGATTTAATTAAGGTACGGTCAGGGGATTAGTTTTATTTTACGGAGAGAGATATGTACAACATTTTAATTTGCGACGACGACAGGGCTATCGTTGAATCGCTGAAAATTTATCTTGCAAACGAGGGGTGGAATGTTATTTGCGCCT
>CAMGDK010000176.1 GCA_946042285.1 uncultured Clostridia bacterium
CCTGAAATGGAGATTGACCTTAACTTTGTTTCAAATAAATTCGCTCCGATTAAGGAGGCTATCGAGAAGGCAAATTCACCGCTTGTTAAAAAGATTGATGTTGTTGATGTTTACAGTGATGATTCATCAAAGTCAATTACAACAAGAATTACCTTCTCTCATCCTGAAAAAACTCTTACTCGTGAAGAGGTGAGCGAGGTAACAGATAAGATTATCTCAACACTTGAAGGTAAAGGCATCGCTCTTAAAAAGTAATGCATAATAATTAACGCTCCGGCAGTTTGTCGGAGCGTTTTTTATGTATTAAACCATATTTTCCGGATGGAAAACCTCGTCAAATTTTTCTTCGCTCAAAAAGCCTAATTCTACGCATGCCTGCTTGAGCGAGATGTTGTTTTTGTACGCATGCTTTGCTGTCTTTGCGGCATTTTCATACCCGATATATGGGTTGAGCGCCGTGACAAGCATAAGTGAATTATGCAGATTACTATACATTTTTTCTTTATTAGCCTTGATGCCTACTGCGCAGTTGTCGTTGAATGAAACGATAGCCTCGCTGAGTAACCTTACAGACTGAATAAAATTATATATAATAACCGGCATGAATACATTTAATTCAAAGTTTCCCTGACTTGCGGCAATACCTATTGCGGCATCGTTACCCATAACCTGAACTGCCGTCATTGTAACAGCCTCACATTGAGTTGGGTTTACCTTACCCGGCATAATTGACGAGCCCGGCTCGTTCTCCGGAATGGTGATTTCACCAAGTCCAAGACGAGGACCGCTTGCAAGCCAACGAACATCGTTAGCAATTTTCATCATGTCTGCCGCAAGAGCCTTGAGAGCGCCGTGAGCAAATACAATCTCATCCTTTGAGGTGAGCGCGTGGAATTTGTTGGGAGCAGTTTTAAACTCTTTTCCCGTTATTTCGGATACTGCCCTTGCAACCTCTTCGTCAAAGCCGGAAGGTGCATTTAGTCCCGTACCGACTGCTGTTCCGCCGAGAGCAAGCTCCTTTAATTCGGGTAAGGCTAACTCGATAAGCCTTATATCCTTTTCAAGCGAGCTTCTCCAACCGCTGATTTCCTGAGAAAAGGTAATCGGCGTTGCATCCTGAAGATGTGTCCTTCCGCTCTTTACAACACCCTCGTTTTCCTTTTCAAGCTGAATAAATGTGTTGATAAGCTTTTTAACAGCAGGAATAACCTTATCCTCAAGTCCGAGAACGGCGGCAATGCTGATTGCAGTCGGGAATGTATCGTTTGAGCTTTGGCTCATGTTTATGTCATCATTTGGGTGAAGGAGATTTTTGCCGAGTATTTCATTTCCTCTGTTTGCAATAACCTCGTTTGCATTCATGTTTGATTGAGTGCCTGAGCCCGTTTGCCATACAACAAGAGGAAAGTGCTCGTTTAGTTTTGCGCCTGCAACCTCGTCACACGCTCTGCAAATTGCATCAAGCTTTTCATCGGTCATCCTTTCGGGCTTAAGCTTATTATTTGCAATGGCAGCAGCTTTTTTTAATATTCCGAAGGCATAGGTGATTTCTCTCGGCATTGTTTCGATTCCTGCACCTATTTTAAAATTTTCCTTGCTTCTTTGTGTCTGTGCACCCCAGTATTTGTCAGCAGGTACCTTTACCTCGCCCATGGAGTCATGTTCAATTCTGAATTCCATATTTAACCTCCAAGATTTCTCTTTATTAAATATACACGAATAGTACAAGAGTTTCAAGTGATTACGCGTTAAATTTGATTTTTTAAAAATATTGGCAAATGATACATGCAATTATAATTAACTAAATGCAGATAATAAACCGAATAAATAATTTATGGTGCTTATAATGAAAAGTAAATTGATGTCATTTATATTGTTGCTGATGTTAATGCCGAGCACAGTTTTTTTAACAGGATTTTCGGTTTGCTCGGTGTGTATTACCGATGAGATGAATAATGTTCAAAAAAACTATTATTCAAGCAGGGATATTACAAATGCACTTAAGCTTGCACTTGAATATACAAGGACAAATGCAAGTAAGTCCAATAGCCTCACAATTCATATTTCAAAGGGTGATTATTCGGTGAGCGATACGCTTCATCTTACTTCTTTTACTACTATTGATCTCGGCGAATCACAATTGATAAATGCAAATAAGCAAAGAGGTAATATTTTTAAATCACCGGAGGATAAGGTTTATACGAAATACTCGTCGCTTGTTGATTGCGTAATAAAAAACGGAACGCTTGACGGTAACTACAATCAAAATAAATCCTGCATATTAAGGCTTTGTCATTCAAAAAATGTTCTTATAGAAAATGTCAGCATGTGCAATAATTATTATTCACACCATTGTGAGCTTGCTGCGTGCGAGGATGTGATTTTTAAAAATTGCTTCTTTAGCGGTCAGGTGTCCGACTTAAACATAAGCTCGTCAGAGGCGATACAGTTGGATATTCTTGACAGGGTACATTTTTTCGGATTTACCGGCTACGATAACACAATGAATAATAACATAATAATCGACAGCTGTGCCTTCAAAAATGTGTACAGAGGGGTAGGAACTCATAACTTTTTTCGCGATATCTGTCTCTTATACACATCTCCGAGCCCACGAGACAAGAGGCAAT
>CAMGDK010000177.1 GCA_946042285.1 uncultured Clostridia bacterium
ACCGAGCCGTCCTTAAGTGTAATTACCATAACTATCCCTCCATAAAAATAAAAAATCACCCTGAATAAATCAGGGTGAATAAATCCACGGTTCCACCTGAATTACGCAATAAGCGTCACTCATTAAAGCTGTATAACGGCAGCAGACCGACCTGTATTAAAGGCACTCAAGGGTGGTAAAATGACCGCTTGCGGCATACTCGCACCGACCGTATGCTCTCTTCACGCAGAGGCGAACAAATCATGTCCCTGTCAAAGCTTTGCTTTATTACCAATTATAGTATCACCATTGCCTCAAATTGTCAACACATTTATTATGCCCTTTTCAAAGGAAATATATCTCAACAACATGTATAATTTTTAAGTCTAAAACTCTTGACATATACAACATATAGGTGTATATTATTATGGAGGTTTTACAAAATAGTGTTGTATGTTTGTTTTACCTTTGTATAAATTTGCATTTAAACTGTACCTTTTCTGATGGTAATTTTTCGAGAAACGAAACAAAATTCTAAAAGAAGGAGGTGCTGTTAATATGGGTAGTGTAATCATTCCGATAATTGTCGGTTTAATTTGTGCAATAGTATTTGGTGTTCTCGGTTTCGTCCTCGGCGGCGAGCACCGCAGAAAAACAAGTGAAAAGGAAATTGGCTCTGCAACACAGCAGGCAACCAAAATTATCAACAATGCTTTAACAGAGGCAGAAGCAACAAAAAAGGCTCGCCTTGTGGAAGCAAAGGATGAAATTCACAAGCTTCGCTCTGACGCCGAAAAGGAAATCAGAGAAAGAAGAAGCGAGGTTCAAAGGCAGGAAAACCGCTTGAACCAGAGAGAAGAATATCTTGACAAAAGAGCAGATTCTCTTGAAAAGAAAAGTGAAAATATAAGCGCAAAGCAAAAGCAGCTTGATGACAAGCTACTCGAAATTGACGGCATCAAGAAAAGCCAGTTTGATATGCTGGAACGCATCTCAGGTCTTACTCAGGAGGAGGCTAAGGAGCAGCTTCTTGCCTCCCTTAATGAAGAGCTTGATACTGAAAAAAGCAAGCGAATTATGGAGTATGAGCAGATGGTCCGTGACCAGAGTGAAGTGTTGGCGAGAGAGATTATCGGCACAGCAATTCAGCGTTGTGCTGCCGACCACACAGCAGAAACTACTGTATCGGTAGTTCCTTTGCCTAACGACGAAATGAAGGGCAGAATCATCGGCAGAGAGGGTAGAAATATCCGCTCTATCGAAACAATTACAGGTGTTGAGCTTATTATTGACGACACACCTGAAGCTATTACAATCAGCTCATTTGACCCTGTCAGAAGAGAGATTGCAAGGCTTACACTTGAATATCTCATTCAGGATGGCCGTATCCATCCGACAAAGATTGAGGATAGCTTTGAAAAGGCTACAAGAGAGGTTAACAACACAATCAAGCAGGAGGGTGAAAGGGCTGTCCTTTCCGCAAACTGCGGTCAAATCCACCCCGAGCTTGTTAAGCTTCTCGGTAAGCTCAGATACCGCACATCATACGGTCAAAGCGTACTTAAGCACAGTCTTGAGGTATCGTACATTGCCGGTCTTATGGCGGCAGAAATCGGTGCCGACGAAAAGCAGGCAAGACGCGCAGGTCTTCTTCACGACATCGGTAAGGCACTCGACCACGAGATGGAGGGCTCTCATATTGCTCTCGGTGTTGAGTGGGCTAAAAAGTATAAGGAAAGCGACTCAATCGTACACGCAATTGCTGCGCACCACGGCGAGATTGAGTGCAAGACTGTTGTTGCATGTCTTGTTCAGGCTGCCGATGCAGTTTCCGCGGCAAGACCGGGTGCAAGACGCGAAAATATCGAAAACTATATCAAGCGCCTTCAGCAGCTTGAGGAGATTTCAATGGGCTTCAACGGCGTTGAGAGAGCTTACGCCATTCAGGCAGGTCGTGAGGTTAGGGTTATGGTTAAGCCTGACATCATTAACGACGAAAAAATGCCGTTAATTGCTCACGAAATCGCCAAGAAAATCGAGAACGATATGGAATATCCGGGACAGATTAAGGTTAATATTATTCGTGAGTCACGCGCATCTGACACAGCAAAATAAATTCAAGACCGTCTTGATTGATTTAAGGCGGTCTTTTTCTTTGAAGGAGAGATAATTATGATTAAGCACATTGTTTGCTTCAAGCTTGCCGATAACAGCAAGGAGCAATGCGAAAAAGCGGCAGAGGTTTTGCGCTCAATGGACGGTAACGTTCCTCTTTTGCGAGGCATTGAGGTCGGAGTTGATTTTCTCCGCTCTGCTCGTTCCTACGATGTTATTCTTCAGGTTATGCTTGATGATGAGGAAGCACTCGAAGCGTATCAAAAGGATGATTACCACTGCTCTGTGGTTAAAAAGCACATGCACGCAGTGGCGCAAGCATCTGTTGCAGTTGATTATTACATGTAATCGTTCGACATAATTTGACAAATAAAAGCAGACGCCGGTTGTATAATTACAACGAAGCGTCTGTTTTTTCGTTATATATGCTTAATTTGCGACTGCTTTTTCTTTTTTTTAATCAAATTCAGTCAACTATCCGTATTGACATGTGCATTTATATATCTGTCTCTTATACACATCTGACGCTGCCGAC
>CAMGDK010000178.1 GCA_946042285.1 uncultured Clostridia bacterium
CCTACGAGCCATTTCTAATTTTTACACTTTCGGCGTGGTTCAGCCCACTTTATCGACAGTCTGACGGCTTGGATTTAATATCCAAGCCGTTAATGTTTCTTTATTGATTTAATTATTCGGCAGTAACCGAACCGCCGTTGTTTGATGAAGCGTAGCCGATCCATGTTGTGCCGACATTGAAATTAACATTGTTGCCCTGTGCATCCTTGATAACTAAAACGCCGTTTTCAACAGACCATTTAATATCAACAACCGAGCCGTTGGTAGCAAGCTTACCGTCGCCGCCTGCAAGGTTGTAATTGCAATATACCTCTGTGTATTTGCCCTTGTAGTTTGGCTTTGAGATATATTCGGTTGTGTCAAAGAGAACAAGAAGATTCTTTCTTGCAACATCTGTCTTGTAGTCGCTTGAGTGGTACATCTTATCCTCGTCGGAGAATGTCCAATCTCTTGTGCGTGTTCTGCTTGAGAATGTGAGTGCAAGAGTGCTGCAATCCTTGTCGCTTACTCTTGATTCCTCCTGTGCAAAGCTAAATTTCGTGTAATGGCTGTTGTCAGCCTCTGTTCTAAAGCCTTCGCCCTTGATAGCCTCTTCAATCTTTGCGCCGTAAAGCACGCCTGTATGCTCTGATGATACACCTCTTGAGCTATCTCTGCCGAAAAGGGCAACACCGCTGTATGTCATTTGATTGATATGATCAACATTGTCCTGCCTGAACACTGTGTTAGCACCGATATAAGCAGTACCCTTCTTTGTTTGGCTCATGCCCCAGTGAATGAAGATTGCATCAAAGAGCTCTGAAAACTTGATATACGGAGGACGGGCACTTCTCATAGGACCGATTTGAGACGGAACAGCCGTGTAGTCGGCATACATGAAGAGCATTCTTGTCTCTCCGCCTTCAACCTCGCCCTCAACGATAATGTCGGGAGGGTTAGTGCTGTCTGCGATACCCCACTGCGGTCTTGCTGCCTGTGCGTTTTCAACAACGCATGCGATAGGTCTTCTGCCCACTGCTTTTTCGTTAAAATCTGCACTGCCTGTAAGCGGATTAACCTTTGGAAGCTCAGCCTCTGTTACCTCAGCCTGAGTTACAGTAACTGCAGGAGCAGTAGTCTCCTCAACATCAACTCTTGCCTTTGCGATGAAAACTATAACAGAGATAATTACGATAGCGAGAATTGCAACTGCTGCAAAAATCGCAAACTTATTTTTCTTTGGTGCGTTCTTTTTCTTGTCCGGCATTTTTTTGCCCTCCTTGGAATTATTCGTTTTCTTTTCCTGCTTTTTTTCTTCAACCGTATTTTCTGCCCTTTGCTTTCTTTCCGGTTGTGAAAAAAGCTCGTTGATATTAAGCTCATCCGATTTTGCGACATTGGATTTTTTGGCGTCGTTATCGGGATTGTCTGAGCTCATGCTTTTGATTTCATTGAGTATGTCATCAAGCTCTTGTGAATCAGGCATAATCATTCCCCTTTCATACAAGCATATTGTAACATATATTATACACTTTTTCACTACTTTTTTTGATTTTTAATAAAAAAATATTATGTTGATTTGGCTATGCTTATGTAGTAAAATAAGAGCAGAAGCACAGTGGCTGATGCCGCTGAGGACAGGGGTTGATTTTTTGGCGAAAACAATACCAATGATAATTACAAATACGGAAATTCTTGTTAAGGACAAGGAGAGCGGTGAGTTTAATGCGTTTAACATGCCGTCGCTCAATCCGCTTCCTAACATTCCGTTTTATCATCAGTTTGCGGAAAAGATTGCGGAGTCGCAGTATTACTTTAAGCAGTTTATGATTGGTATGTACGGTAAGCGACTTTCAAAATATATTTTTGCAATTATCGTTCCCGACGATACAAGTAAGCTTGAGTCAATCTTTATCAATGAGTTTTTCGTTAACTCCGACACCTGCAAGGCTGTTGCTCAAATGCCGATGGCGCAGGCACTGTCCAAGGAGGAGCGATATATTTCCGTGTCATGCTCTCACAGGAATGTCATAGTGAAATATATAAAAAACGGATCTGCAATCGTTACAAAAATGTACGATAAAAATACCTGCTCGGTTAAAAAGATTAAAGAGGATATTAAGGTGTTTCATATTGACCTTGAGTACAACGAGGTGCCGGTATATGTTAACAACTTTAATCATAATATGGACAGGTTTGAGGAGCTTGGAGAGATGATTTCCTCAAAGCAATTTATTGATAAAATTGCAAATATTGATGTTGAAAAGTTATAATAAAATCTTCACCTTTGTATATGATATTACAGAGGTGATTTTTTTATGAGTAAGGAAAATAAGAAAGCAAAGAAAAATAAAAACGGCAAGCCGATAATTGACTTGACATCATATATCAGTCCCGAAATTGTAGATGCCGATCCAAACGGCAGCTATACGGGAATTCCGGCAGACATGTACTACAATAACGAGCTTGATGACATGCCTGTTCAGGACGCAGACGACTTATAAAAAACAGGAGTGGTTACCACTCCTGTTAGACTGTCGATAAAGTGGTCTGAACCACGCCAAAGGACGTGAAGAATAAAAATTACTTGTAGGGGCTTGCAGTGCAAGCCCGCTTTATTTTTTCAGCGACTTAAAAATTTGAA
>CAMGDK010000179.1 GCA_946042285.1 uncultured Clostridia bacterium
AAAACAATTTAATAAAATAGGACAGTATCTCACGAATACTCACTTATTCTCTCGTATTCATACAAAAAACTAAAATATTATTTACTAAAAATGAGGTGTTATTACGGACGGATGCTCATTAAATATTACGATTTCGGCACTTGCCTGCGCTATCGCAAAGGACAAATCAAACGATGAAATATCGCTTTTAGGTGTTCTTTTTACACAGCTTGGTGACAGCCTTACAACTATTGCGGCACAAAATTCCTTATGCGAGGCTAAGAATAATCAACAGTTAATATTGTAATTGATTGCTTATTTAAAAGTTGTTCTTGTATTCCTATTAAATTAGTAGTATAATTAACCTATTATTGATCAGTAGGTGATACACAAATGAAGATAATTGATATTATAAATCAAAACAAGGTTACTGTTTCGTTTGAGGTTTTTCCGCCTAAGGAATGGGATAAAATTGCAGATACAAAAAAAGTAATTTTGGAAATGGTTAAGGATAATCCGGCTTTCATGAGCGTAACCTATGGCGCAGCCGGTACAAAAAGCGGCTACACTTCGGAAATAGCAAAATCAATCAAGGACGGCGGAGTTACTCCTCTTTCTCACTTAACCTGCCTGACATCAACTAAGGAAAAGATTGACTCAGTGCTTGACGACCTTGAGAAAAACAGTATTGAAAACGTTCTTGCACTTCGCGGTGATATTCCAAAGGATTTTGTAATGAGCGAGAAGCAGTACTATCATAATGCTTACGAGCTTGTAAGAGAAATTAAGGAAAGAGGTAATTTCTGTATCGGTGCAGCCTGCTATCCCGAATGTCATCCGGAGTCAGCTGACAGAGTTTTTGACATTGCAAAATTAAAGGAAAAGGTTGATTGCGGTGTCGATTTTCTTACAACTCAAATGTTTTTTGATAATGATGCATTCTATAATTTCAGAGAAATGTGCGCTATCAAAGAAATCAAGGCTCCGATAATTGCAGGTATTATGCCGATTACAAATGCAAAGCAGATAAAAAGAAGCGTTGAGCTTTCAAATTGCTCCGTGCCGAAAAAATTTGAAAGAATTATGGAGCGCTTTGGCGACAAGCCTGATTCAATGAAGCAGGCAGGTATTATTTATGCTACCGAACAAATAATAGATTTGATGGCTAACGGCGTAAACAATATTCATATTTACACAATGAATAAGCCTGATGTTGCTCATAGAATTATGGAAGGACTGTCTTCAATAATAAATGAATAAAAAAGAGATATTGCGTTATTTGCGTACCGCTTCAACAACAACTGACGAAAGGCTTCACAGCCTTATTGACAGCTGCTGTGAAGAGGTAAATGCATCGGTTGTGCCGAGGACTATATATAGGATATTTGATTGCGAGGTTACCGATGACAGCTTAATTATAGGAAGCATTGTTTTCAGTAGCAAGCGCCTTGCAGATAATTTAAAAGGCTGCAGCAGAGTGTGCGTTCTCGCTGCAACACTCGGTACAGAGTGCGACAGATTGCTTCGCACCTATTCATCAACTGATATGGCAAGGGCAATGGTGCTTCAAGCGTGTCTTGCCTCAAAAATAGAAGAGGTTTGCGATAGCGTAGAGGATGAATTAAGAAATCAGGGAATGACCTTGAGAATGAGGTATTCTCCGGGATACTTTGACCTCGATATTAAAGAAAATAAAAAGATTTTTGAAATGATGGATATTACAAAGCGTATCGGGCTTACACTCACCGAAACATATCAAATGGTGCCGACAAAGTCCGTTACTGCGTTTATAGGGATTGAATAATGATTAGATTTTTTGATGGTGGCATGGGCAGTATGCTCAATCTTGCAGCAGGTGAATTGCCTGAACAGCTTAATATAACACAGCCTGAAAGAGTTTTTGCCGTTCATGAGGCTTACGCCAAAGCGGGTGCTGAATATATAACTGCTAATACATTCGGTGCAAATTCGTTAAAATATGATAATGTCAGCGAAATTGTTAAAGCAGGTGTTAAGCTCGCAAAAAGAGCGGGCAAAAAGGTTGCTCTTGATTTAGGTCCTACGGGTAAGCTTCTTAAGCCTATGGGTGATCTTGATTTTGAAAGGGCAGTAGAGATATATGCGGAGGTTGTACTTGCCGGTAAGGATGATTCGGATGTCGTTATTATCGAGACAATGAGCGACACCTACGAGCTCAAGGCTGCCGTTCTTGCGGCAAAGGAAAACAGCGATTTGCCTGTAATTGCTTCCATGATATTTGATGAAAAGGGTAGATTGCTAACCGGCGCAGATGTTAAAAGTGCAACTGCCATGCTTGAGGGATTAGGTGTTGATGTAATCGGCTTGAACTGCGGCTTGGGTCCTGTTCAAATGATTCCTCTTGTAAAGGAGCTGCGTGATTGCACATCAAAGCCTATTATCGTTATGCCGAATGCCGGCTTACCCGAATCTATTGACGGCAAAACCGTGTATAATGTTTCACCTGGTGAATTTGCTTCTTGCATGAGGGAAATTGCTCAGCTCGGTGTTTCTTATCTCGGTGGATGCTGCGGCACAACGCCTGAGCACATTAGCTCAATGATCGAGCTTTGTAAGGATATACCCGACGATGTTCCCGAGCCTAAGAATAACACGGTTG
This sequence comes from uncultured Clostridia bacterium, assembly GCA_946042285.1. Lineage (GTDB taxonomy): Bacteria > Bacillota > Clostridia > Oscillospirales > Acutalibacteraceae > Eubacterium_R. The sequence continues at coordinate 2,618 of CAMGDK010000179.1, forward strand.
TAACC
>CAMGDK010000180.1 GCA_946042285.1 uncultured Clostridia bacterium
ACAGCGATGAAGACCTTGAGGTTTGCAGAAGAAATGTTGAATTATATAAGCAAATCAGGAATGTTGTTCAGTTTGGTGATTTGTACAGGCTTCTTGATATTGACAAAGACGAGGTGCTTGCAAATCAGTATGTGAGCGAGGACAAGACAGAAAGCGTTGTGTTTATCGCTGCTAACGGCACAAGATTTTTCAAAAAGAGAATTCCGCTCATTCTTGACGGTCTTGATGAAAATGCAAGATACCGTGTTTCTGCGTGGGGCAGGGAATTTGAAAAAAGCGGCTCATATCTCATGAATGTAGGCTTACCTCTTGAAGCAAAGGGTGCTGACTACAACGCAATAATGCGACTCAATAAAATATAAAAATACAAGAAATAGGCACACTCCTTTGAGGGTGCCTATTTCTATGAGGAAAGATTGTTCAAATAACCGAAATGAACATTTTAATTGCTTTTAGAAATTGTCGAGCAGTGATTTGTAAAATTCACAGTAATCCTCGCGCTTTTCGGCAGTGAATGCCATAGCCTCTCTCGGATGCCTGTTAAGCTGACCGGTGAGCATGTACTGCACATCGTAGCCCCAAACAATACCCTCCTTCTTGAGAGGGATAACATAATTCTCAAGGAAGGTAAGAAGGCTGTAAAGATTGTATTTAGGATTTTTGAGGAAGCCTAAAAGAAGCTCCATAGCACAGTTGCCTGCACCTCTGCCCATGCCCGATGCAGTTGCGTCAAGGTATGACACACCGTAGGAAAGTGTTTCAATAGTATTCGCAAATGCAAGGTTTTGGTTGTTGTGAGCGTGGAAGCCGATAGCCTTGTTGTACTTTTCGCCAACCTCAAGATATTTCTTTGCAAGATTACCTGCATTTTCAGGATAGAGCGAGCCATAGCTGTCAACAAGATAAATTACATCAACACTGCTTTGACCGAGCATTTCAAGAGCCTCCTCAACCTGCTCGCTGTTTGCCTGACTGATTGCCATAATATTGCATGTTGTTTCGTATCCCAATGCGTGAAAATGCTCAATCATTTCAACTGCTGCCGGAATTTGATGTATGTAGCAGGCAACACGCACCATGTCGATAACAGATTCTGACTTAGGAATAAAGTCCTCCTTAAAATCGCATCTGCCTACATCTGCCATAACGGCAATCTTCATGTCAGACACATTTTCGCCGACGATGCTTCTAATATCCTCCTCGGTGCAGAATTTCCACTTGCCGAATTGACTCGGATCAAAAAGATTTTTCGATGCGCGATAGCCGAATTCCATATAGTCAACACCGCTCTTTATATTTGTTTTATAAAGCTCGGTTACAAATTCATCTGTAAATTCAAAATTGTTGCAAAGACCGCCGTCCCTGATGGTTGCGTCGAGCACCTTAACATCAGTACGCACTGTCATTAAATTACCCTTTCTCGGTGCCATAATAATACCTCTCCTTCGATAACGCTTTAGTGCTTTAAAGTTCAACGCTTTAAAGTGATTGCGTTTATTATAACAGACCTTTTCGCAATAATCAAGTGTTTTTTGCAAAAAAATTAAGAGGTGTAAAACACACCTCCTAACTATTATTTACAATTATTCATTATCTTCTGCTGTTGGATATTTAAGGTCATCCTTGGTCCAATCCTTTATTACCTCAAGAAAAGCCTTAGCCTCCTCCTTTGCCTTTGGAAGACTGTGGTCAAGGCAGTTGCCGCATTCCTTTGGCGACACACCCGGAACAACACCCCAATACTCAACGATGAACTGAAATGCCTCTTTAATGAGGTTGATTGAGTAGTTGTCGGTAAGGCTTCTTGTAAGAAAATAGAATCCTGTTCGGCATCCCATCGGACCGAAATAAATAATATTGTCGCCGAATTCGGAGTTTCTTACGAATGTAGCGAATAAATGCTCAATGGTGTGCATGGCGGCATTAGTCATAACAGGCTCTCTGTTTGGCTCGCGCATACGAATATCATAGGTTGTAATGTCATCATCAATTCTGCTGATGTATATTCCTTTTTTTAAAATGTTGTGGTCAATTTGAAAGCTTGGTATAGTCTTCATTTCACTTCAACTCCTGTTAAAAATGATATATTGTGTGTAATCTCCCTGCAGTCATCACCGTTTAAAAAAGACAAAATCATTTGCCTTGCTTCAGGCAATGCGATTTCAAAAAGCTCCTCAAAGCTTTCGTTTCTTTTTTCGCTTGACCAAGGTGATTGCCACACTGCTTTTTCTATATTAGCATATTTTTTTGCTTTTTCCAAGTCCTTTGGCTTAAGCATTGATGATAATTTGTAGCCTTTTGCTGCAAGTGCGATGGGTATATCTATTATTGATACGATTACTCTTTTAATTCCGTGAGGATCAAAGGATATTGATTGTAGATATTCAGTGTCACGAATAGCCGTTGCCGCGTCGCAAATATCCTTGCCGATGACGGATTTTATTACCGATTGAAGCAACAGACCTGCCTCGTGTATTTCCTTTTCGCTGAGTTTAATGGTATCTGCAGTGTTGAAATGCAGTGGATTATCAATTTTAAGCCTGTTTTTAATCAAAAGCGAGTCCATTGCAAATTCGATTTTATTGTGAACGGTGTGAG
>CAMGDK010000181.1 GCA_946042285.1 uncultured Clostridia bacterium
CACCTAAGCCTTCGTCGGCAGCGTCAGATGTGTATAAGAGACAGGAATAGGGATATAATCAGTACATATAACAAACATAAAAAGGATTGATAGTATTATGAAAATAGTAAATCTTGATGGTTGTACGACAAATCCCGGTGATCTTAGCTGGGACGGCATTTCAAAATACGGAGACTATACATGTTATGACAGAACATCACCTGACAAGGTTATAGAAAGAGCTAAGGGTGCAAATATCTTGATTATTAACAAAACTGTTTTAGACAGAGGTATGCTCGAAGCACTTAAGCCGGAGCTTGAATATATAGGCTTGCAATCAACAGGATATAATGTTGTGGATTGCGATGCCGCAAAGGAGCTTGGTATTACTGTAAGCAACATTCCCTCCTATTCCACAAATGCAGTTGCTCAACAGGTTTTTGCTTTCATTCTAAATATAACTAACAGGATTTCAATGCACGCCGAAGCAGTGAGAAACGGTGAGTGGTGCGATTGTCCTGATTTTTGCTTTTGGAAGGCTCCGTTAACAGAATTAGCAGGAAAAAATATCGGAATCATAGGCTTTGGCTCAATCGGCAAAAGGGTTGCTGAGCTTGCCGAAGCATTCGGTATGAATATTCTTGCCTATTCACCGAGAAAAAAGGACAAGGGAAATCTTAAAAATGTTTGCTTTGTTGAGCTTGATGAGCTGTTAATAAACAGTGATTTTGTTACCTGTCATGTACCGTTAACCAATGAAACAAATAAACTGATTAACAGTGAAACCATTTCATTGATGAAATCAAATGCAGTTTTGATAAACACATCAAGAGGTCCGGTCGTTGATGAAAAAGCACTTGCTGATGCTCTTAATACAGGGAAAATCGCTGCAGCGGGTCTTGATGTGCTTGAAACCGAGCCTGCTAAAAGAGATAATCCTTTGCTGACAGCGAAAAACTGTTATATCACACCTCATATTGCTTGGGCAGCTAAAGAAACAAGAGCAAGGCTTTTAACAATTCTTGAGGATAATCTCAAGGCATATCTTGACGGAAATCCGCAAAATGTAGTAAATAAATAATTTGATAATTTAATTCTTGACTTTGCAGTAAAAATCTATTATTATATTTATTGCACGCTGGTGTGGCGAAATCGGCAGACGCAAGGGACTTAAAATCCCTCGGTAGCAATACCGTACCGGTTCAAGTCCGGTCACCAGCACCAAAAGAGGTTGTATCATTTGATACAACCTCTTTTTGATATAATTATCAGTAGTTTTCAGCGTGAATTTCAAAGTAGCTTTGAGCGTGATTACATACAGGGCAAAGCTCCGGAGCTTTTGTACCGACAACAATGTGGCCGCAGTTTCTGCATTCCCAAACCTTAACCTCGCTCTTTTCAAATACTTGTGAATTTTCGATGTTGTTGAGTAATGCGCGGTAACGCTCCTCGTGATGCTTTTCTATTTGTGCTACCATTCTGAACTTTTTTGCCAACAACGAAAAGCCCTCATCCTCAGCTGTTTTAGCGAAGTCCTCATACATATCTGTCCATTCGTAGTTTTCGCTTTCGGCTGCATTAGTAAGATTATTCGTTGTATCTGCTAATCCATCTAACTCCTTAAACCAAATTTTTGCGTGTTCCTTTTCATTTTCCGCAGTTTTTAGAAATAATGCTGCCATTTGCTCGTATCCCTCATTTTTTGCTACCGATGCAAAAAAGGTGTATTTGTTTCTTGCCTCCGACTCACCTGAAAATGCTGCTCTTAAATTCTTTTCTGTTTGTGTACCTGAATACTTTGACATTAGCCTTGCTCCTTTTTTTGTTATTATATATTCAAACGTTTTGTTTGACATGTAAAAATTAAATATTTTAGCAAAAAAATAATTGACATTAAATTATGTTTTCTGTATAATTGATTTTGCATTAGCCGGCGTGATGGAATTGGCAGACGTGCTGGACTCAAAATCCAGTCCTGGCAACAGGGTGCGGGTTCGACCCCCGCCGCCGGCACCAAAGGATACTCATTATTTGGGTATCCTTTTTTATTTTGAGTTAATCCTGTTTTTAATTTTTTCATATATTTCAATTACTTTGAACTTTGGTGTATATCCGCTTTCTATTATCTGCATTTCTTCTTGTGTTAGGTAGTCATTCATTGATTGTGAGCATGCCGATATGCAAACTGCAGGGAAAACAATACACCACCAGTTATGTCCGTTTGCCTCCCCTATTTCAATTTTAAGAGAGTTATATATACCTGCCGGTAATGTGAAATCATCATATACTCTTGTTTCAAAAAATTCCTTAACTATGTTGACATTAACACTGTAATCGTATCCTTCATTTTTGATGCAGTCATTGCAGATATTAGTAATATAATCAATGTTATTCTCTGCAATTTTTATGTTGTCATCAATTGTTTTACCGTTAAAGATATTAGCCGTTTTTGCTAAAATACAATCTCTTACCTTTAATTTTAAAGCTTGATCCTCGGATGAATCGGAATTTGCCATAATGTGAAGCCTGAAAACTTTATTTGATATGCTTTCACATGAATTTATTATAGGTGAAGTAATTCCGAAAACAATTAAAAATACCATGAATAAAGA
>CAMGDK010000182.1 GCA_946042285.1 uncultured Clostridia bacterium
AAACGTCTTTGTTCGTATCGTATAATAAATCGCGCCTTGTAATTTGTCAAGTGCGGTGAAAGACAAGGTGAAAAACAGAGTTACAAGAAAATTAGTGAAACATTGGTAAAATCGCACAAAATTGTTTGATGATATTTGTAACAGGTTATGCGTTTAACCTTTGAATAATTTATAGCTGACTCATATAATCAATTATATAAAAGGTTGCAAAACCTAAACCAGGATAATAACAAGAGAATTAAAAATGGAAGAAAAGAGAATTACAATCAGTGACATAGCAGACGAGCTTGGGCTAAGTACGGCGACAGTTTCGAATGTCATTCACGGGAAGACAAATAAAGTATCTGAAAAGACAATTCAAAAGGTGCAGGAGCAATTGGAAAAGCGAAATTACATCCCAAGCATGGCAGGAATACTGCTTGCCCAAAATGATTCGGGCATCATCGGTGTTGTTGTAAATCGCCATGAAAAGTATGAGATGCATGTGCTTGAAGACAACTTCATTTCATCGATGCTAAATTATTTGTCGATGGAAATTGAAAAGTCCGGCAAATTCATGATGATAAAGACTACTGATAATTCTGATGAAATCGTGAAGTATGCGTCAATGTGGAACATGGAAGGTCTGATTCTTATCGGCTTTTGCGAAAACGACTATAACCTTTTAAGAAAAAACATGAGGATTCCGTTTGTTGCCTTTGATGTTAATATTTCAAACCCGATGCGGATCGGTATTGTCAATATTGACAACTACGGCGGAGGTTTCCTAATGGGAAGACATCTTAAAAGCCTAAACCATGAGAATGCGCTCTGCATCGCCGATAACGAGGTCTTCATCGATAGAGAACGATTTGAAGGCTTTAGAGATGGTTTCAGTGACGGCAACGTTGATTTCATGCTGATACCTATGAAAAAAGCCGAACGGAAGGCTTTTTTTGAACGAAAGTTCAGCTTCATATGTGAGCACAGTGCTATTTTCGCGGTTTCAGATTACTACTCCGTAGAAATTATGCAATTCCTGATTTCAAAGGGCATCAGCGTCCCTGCACAGATTTCGGTTGCGGGATTTGATGATACACCTGTGTGCACGCAGGTGTTCCCGACGCTTACAACGATAAGTCAGGACGTGAGCTTAAGGGCAAAGACAGCACTTAACAAGCTTTTTGAGCTTAAAGAAAACGAAAATGCGGGCGAGGTGATAACGCTTCCGCTAAATTTAATTAATAGAGAGAGTACAGATTATGTCAGAAAATAACTCAACATTTTTTAATACGGTTTTAAAGCTTGCGGTACCGGTTGCACTACAGTCAATGCTTCAGTCTTCATTTAGCTTAATCGATCAGATTATGATTGGGCAGCTCGGAAGCACTAGCATCGCAGGAGTCGGTTTTGCCGGCAAGTTTTCATCGATTTATAATGTCGTAATTGCAGCAATCGGTGCTGTTGCCGGAATCATGATTTCGCAGTATATAGGGCAGAAAAACCGAAAGGAAATCAGACGAAGCTTCGTGCTTAACTCATCAATCGGTGTGGTCATTGCAGTTCCGTTTTTCGTGCTGTGCGTAATGGCGCCAAATAAAATCATGGGGCTTTACACGCTTGATGCACCAACAAGGAGCGTTGCAAGCGAATATCTTATGATAATTTCGCTAACGTTTCTCCCGGTTGCCTTAGCGACGATGCTTTCGACACTTTTTCGCTGCATGGAAAACGCAACTTTGCCATTAATTGCAAGCATTGTGGCAACACTTGTCAACACCGGCTTAAATTACATATTTATATTTGGAAAAATAGGATTTAAACCGATGGGCTCAAAGGGTGTAGCACTCGCCACCGTTATCGCGCAAATTGTCAACCTCCTCATTATGTTTATAGCATTTATCAAATGCGATAAGCCTTTTGGCAAAGACGACAAATCAGAGTTTTTTGGAGAAGGTTTTGGCATACGCCGATATGCCTGCATATTGATGCCGATGCTTATATGTGAATTTATGTGGAGTGTTGGTGAAAATGCGTATGCTATAATTTATGGACGTATCGGAACAAAGGCAGGTGCTGCCATGACACTTATTAATCCGGTTCAGGGACTTATGATTGGCGCACTTTGCGGACTTTCTCAGGCTGCAAGTATAATTATCGGCAAAAAACTTGGGAATAAAGATTACGATGAGGCATACAGTGCTTCAAAAAAGTTTATGCTTTACGGATTAATCGGTTCAGTAATTCTTTCAACTGTAATATTTGTTATAAGTCCTTTGTACGTTAACATTTACAATGTTGAAGAAGAAGTAAAAATGATGACGAAGCACGTACTCATAGCATATGCAGTTATTGCTCCGTTTAAGGTTGAAAATATGATTCTTGGCGGTGGTATTTTACGAAGCGGCGGTGAGACAAAATATGTAATGATTGTTGATTTGCTTGGAACATGGTTAGTCGGAGTTCCGGCCGGATTCTTGGCGGCATTTATTATGAAACTGCCAATTCATTACGTATATTTTATACTTTCACTTGAAGAATGTGTGAGATTTATAATTTCCTGTCTATTCTTCATAAAGAGAAAGTGGATGGTTACACTCGAATAAAAAAA
>CAMGDK010000183.1 GCA_946042285.1 uncultured Clostridia bacterium
AAAGTAAATAGATAATTATAATTTTAACAAAAATGTAACCCTCATTACTGATTTGCCTGCTGATATGCAGAACGAGCTTTAATAAGCATGGAATAATCCTTTGCGTTAATAACATTATCTCCTGTTAACTCAAACAAATAACCATTTGTTATATTGTCAGCGACATTGTTGATATATTGAGCTCTCCATGCAAGAATTACCGTTGCAGGTGTCCTTGAAATTGTACCTTTACAGTTTGCACATGTATAAATCAAATTACCACTATCATTTGTTGATGTATATGAATAATTATGACCGGGTGCTTCATTTGTGGTTGTATATGACTCATCACAAAGAGTACAAGATGTGCGAACAACTCTTGCAACAGTACAGCTTCCTTCGGAAACGACTTGAACATTTGTGTACTCGTCCATCCATGTAAAGTGCACTACCTCCGATGTGTCAGTGCTACCGCATCTTGCACATGTAGGTGTTAAAAGCGAATGACCGGGCTTTTCTTCGATAGGAACGATAATTTCTTTATAGTCATGTCCCAAGGCGTCAACACTCAGGTCAAGAAGCTCGGCACCGCACACACTGCATACAGACTCTGCTTTGCCCTGATTTTCACAATCAGGCTCTTCTGTAATGTGATATGCGGCTTCATCAACAGTATGTCCCGTTGCTGAAATTACATCCCTTTTTACAGAATTGCAAACAGAGCATTTAGATGTATTATAGCCGGCAGTTGTGCAGGTTGCTTCAACACAGCTGTCAGGTACTAATTCATAACTATGACCTAAAGCGTCAATGTTTTCACTTTTTGTCATATTACAATTCTCACACGCATAGTAAATCTTGCCGACAGCGGTACAAGTAGGCTCTGTACGCGATGTTTCGTACCATACATGTTGACCGTTTGCAGGAATTGAAACATTTCTGCTTTGGGAGCACACATTACATTTATCACGCTGTACACCGTTAATTGTGCAGGTTGGATTTGTAATTACAGTAGAGGTGTAATATCCGTCAAGCCATTCAACATGAGTAGGCGTGACAGTTTGTTCACCGCAAACAGAGCACTGTAAAATTTCGTATGTATGACCATCTTCCGCAGTGTTATCGAGTGTTTCAACAAATTCATTGGTATGCCCTGTTGCCTTTATTGTTTCGGTAACAGTCTGCTGACACACGGTACATACGCCCTCTCTGCTACCGTCCTGAGTGCAGGTAGGCTCAGCTATTGCAGTATATTCTTCAATAGTGTGATTACCCTTTGGTGAAACATTTCTGTCAACATTACCGCAGCCTTCAAGAGTACAGGTATATGTCTCGATGCCTGTTCTTGTACACGTTGCAGTGTTTGTGTAATCATAAAAGCCTTCAACATTGGCAACATGTGTGATTTCGGAATACTCATCTTGGCATGCCACACACCTGTAATCCTTGTAAATATGACCATTCTGCTCAGTTTCGTCAATTTCAGATACAAGCTCGTAGGTATGACCTTTTGCAGGAATAGTTGCAGTTGAAACTACAAATCCGCAATTATCACACACCTGAGTAGTAACACCGGTGTCGGTACATGTTGCTTCAAGCGTAATAACCTCGTGAGTTGTTTCGTGATTACATGGATCAAGAGAAATGAAATTATATCCTTTTTCGTTTGCGTATGTTTGTGTGGTAGAACCGCTATGACCGTAAAATGTAATTGATTGACTCGAGCCGTTAAAAGGATCTTCACCAATAATTCCTTTGTACTCACAATCACTGTTGTTAACCGTAACTGTGGTCATAAACGAGCAGTTAGCAAAAGCTCGAGTACCTATTGATGTAATTTGCTCCGGCAATTCAACAGTAGTAAAGCGTGTACCGAAGAAAGAATACTCGCTTATCTTAGTGATTGACGAAGAAAACCTTACTGATTTAACGCCCGATTCATAAAAAGCATAAGGGCCGGACTCACTAAGACCGTTACCATATACAACACTCGTAAGAGCAGTACAGTCCTGAAAAGCATAATTTCCGAGGCTTGTAAGGCTATCGGGAAACGATATTGATTTGAGAGAGGTACAGCCTCGAAACGCCATTGCTTCAATGGTAGTAAGACCATCAGGCAAGGTTATAGACTCAAGAGAAATACAATCTCTAAAAGCGCCATAGTTAGCAGTACCGCCGGAAATCCGTGTAAGAGTAGAAGGAAGAGTAACACTTGTAAGTGATGTGCAATAAAAGAATGCAAGCTGACCTATACTTGTAACTCCCTCTCCAATCTCTACTGATTGGATTTCTTCTCTGTAATCATACCAAGGAGTCTTATTTAAATTAGTTGTACCGTAGTTTTTAATAGATCCGGTACCTGTAATTGTAAGCTTTTTTGCAGTTGTGTCGTAAGAAAACTTTACACTTGAGCCTGTTGCTGAGCAAGTACCGCTTGTTGCACCGTAGGCTGAAAGCTGATTAAAGCATACAATTGAAGACAGCACAATCGTAACAGCTAATATAACTGAAATTTTCTTTTTCACGCTAAACCCACCTTATACAGATTTATTCATAATAAATATATCTGTCTCTTATACACATCTCCGAGCCCACGAGACAAGAGGCA
>CAMGDK010000184.1 GCA_946042285.1 uncultured Clostridia bacterium
ATTGCCTCTTGTCTCGTGGGCTCGGAGATGTGTATAAGAGACAGGGTATAGGCTATGAAGGAACTCGACAGTATATTAACCGGCAGTGCAGCAACAACAGTTGACTCATCAAACACAGCACAGGCTGTTAAGTCAGGCTCGCTGCGTGTATTTGCCACTCCTGCCATGATTGCTTTAATGGAGGAGGCAACCTGCAACGCATGCGCACCGTTGCTTGACGATGGCGAAACAACCGTTGGCACAAAAATCAATGTGGCACACACAAAGGCAAGCGCTCTCGGCGCAACCGTCACAACCAAGGCAGAACTTAAAGAGGTTGACGGCAGAAGGCTTGTTTTTACAGTGAGCGCTCATGATGAAAACGGCACTATCGGAAACGGTGAGATTGAAAGATTTGTTGTTGACGCTGACAGATTTATGAAAAGGACGGAGGGTGCAAAATGAGATATAACGCAGTAATATTTGATTTTGACGGCACTATTTGCGACACCGGCGAGGGTATTCTTAAAAGCGTTAAATATGCTCTTGATGCATACGGCTACGACACACCGGAGGATTACAACGAGCTTACATGCTTTATCGGTCCGCCGCTTCTTATAACATTTCAGGAAAAATACGGTGCCGATCCTACAACCGCCGACGAGCTTGTTAAAAAATTCAGAGAGAGATACACAAATAAAGGTCTTCTTGAAAGCAAGCTGTACGACGGAATTAAGGAGCTTCTTGAAGCTTTGAAGAAGGAGAATATCAAAATCGGTATTGCTTCATCAAAGCCTCAGGATTATATTGAGGCTCTCCTTGACCACTTTGATGTTAAGAAATATTTTGACTCAATTTGCGGTGTTTCATTCACGGCTGACTGTGAATCAAAGGCAAACATAATCACAAGATGCGTTAAGGAGCTTGAGGTAAACGGCAACGAAATCATAATGGTCGGCGACAAGAAATACGACATTGAGGGCGCAAAGGCAAACCTTATTGACAGTGTCGGCGTTATGTGGGGATACGGAAGCAAGATTGAATTTGTTGAGGCAGGTGCCAAATTCATAGCAGATAAAATTCACGACATTTATTCAATCGCGCTTGGATATTTTGAGCAGACAGAGGAGAGCCGCGGTATCTTCAACGGCAGAATTATAACTGTTCACAACGACACAGTTACTCTTGTTGACGGCACCGAGGCACAGCGTGAGGTTGTTGATCATCCGGGAGGAGTAGGAATAATCGGCATCACCGAAGACAACGAAATTCTGCTTGTTCGTCAGTTCAGGTATCCGTACAAGGAAACTATATATGAAATCCCTGCGGGTAAGCTTGAAAAGGGAGAGGATCCACGAGAAGCCGGTATAAGAGAGTTCAGGGAGGAGTGCGGCGCAACTGCGCAAAGCTTTGAAAAATTAGGCGAAATCTATCCTACTCCTGGATATTGCAGTGAAATCATCAGGATTTACTATGCATACAACCTTTCATACGGCGAACAAAATCTTGACAGCGACGAAAATCTTGATGTTATCAAAATGCCTATCAGCGAATGTGTAACAAAAATAATGACAGGCGAAATCAAGGACGCAAAAACAATCAGTGCGGTATTCATGCTTAAGGAATTAAGAGGACTTTAATGATATATTTAGACAATTCGGCAACAACAAAGCCCTGCAAGGAATGTGTTGAGGCAGTTAATCGTATGCTGACAGATAATTTTGCAAATCCGTCAAGCCTGCACAATGCAGGTATTGCCGCTGCAAAGGAGCTTATACTGTCAAGGCAGGCTATTGCAGACAGCATCGGTGTCAGCCGTGACGAAATAGTTTTTACATCGGGTGGCACAGAGGCTAATAACACTGCCGTCTTCGGTGCGGCAAAGGCAAGGGGCAGACTCGGCAAAAGAATAGTAACAACTGCGATAGAGCATGAAAGTGTTATTGAGGCATGCCGTGAGCTTGAAAAGCAAGGGTTCGAGGTGGTTTATCTTGAGCCTGACCATGAAGGCTGTATCAGCGAAGGTCAGCTTTTTGATGCAGTTAACAAGGATACCGTTCTCGTTACCATGATGTACATTAACAACGAGGTCGGCACAATCATGCCGGTTGAGGCGATAAAAAGAGCAGTTAAAAAATCCGGCTCCCCTGCACTCATTCATATTGATTGCGTTCAGGCGTACGGCAAGGTTAACATCAACGCCAAAAAGCTCGGCGCCGACTTAATAACAATCTCCGCGCATAAGGTTCACGGACCTAAGGGGATAGGCGCATTATACATCAACAAAGCTGCAAGCCTTACCAATCAAAACTTTGCAAGAGTATTCGGCGGTGAGCAGGAGAAAAAGCTTCGTCCTGGAACAGAAAGCACTCCGCTTATTGCAGGATTTGCAGCAGCAGTTAAGGCTATGCCACCGCTTGCACAGCAAAGCAGGCAAATCAAGGAGCTTAACGCTTATGCAAGGCAAAGGCTTAACGAAATTGACGGCTTGATTATCAATAACAATGAGAAATCGTCACCGTACATCTTAAATATATATGTGCCTACATTCATGCGCAGTCAAACTGTTTTGCAGG
>CAMGDK010000185.1 GCA_946042285.1 uncultured Clostridia bacterium
CCTTAACAGGCAAACAAAGCTATATTATTTCCTATACATTTGATATGGGCAGGGAAGTGAACGAAGGCTTTGATGCTTTGTATTATAATATTATCGGCACAGGATGGGACACTTCCATCAGCAATGTCAGCTTTACAGTCGAAATGCCAAACAATAACTTTGATGAGAGCAAGCTTGAATTTCATTTAGGTAAATACGGCACTGAAAATAGCGATGGCGTTACCTACAGTGTTGAGGATAATATTATCAGCGGTACTGTTGATAGGACCTTGAGTCCTAACGAGGCGCTGACAGTGACATTATTCCTTGATGAAGGATACTTTACATTTAATTATGCACTTTATTATTTCAGTCTTGCATTGATGATTGTTATTCCTTTTGCTGCTCTGATTATTGTAATTGTCCTTTGGAAGAAATATGGTAAGGATAAAAAAATAGTTGATGTTATTGAATTTTATCCTCCCGAAGGTTTGAACAGTGCACAGGTAGCACTTTGGAATAAAGGAACGGCAGACAATAACGATACAATAGGTCTTTTAATCGAGCTTGCAAATGAGGGTTATTTGGACATTGAAGAAATCAATAAAAAAGGCTTGTTAAAATCGTATGATTGCAGGATTATAAGAAAGAAAAGTACATATTCCGGACAAGATAAATACAAGCGTATATTCTTTGACGGACTATTTAAAAGCGGCTGCAAAGACTCTGTATTATTGTCTGATTTAGAAAACGAATTCTACAAGACGGTAAATGCTATTAAGGACATACTTAATGATGATATTACAAAGGTGTTTAATTCAAAGTCACTTTATTTGAGATTTGCAGGCTGGATTGCTTCAATAGTAAGTTTAGTTATTTGCTGTTTTATTTGCAGCACACTTCTCGGCGGCAGCGAAAGGATTTTGTGTTGCGCAATAGGCGTATTGCTTGCTGTAATAGCCTTTATCGTTTCTTTCTTTATTAGGCAGAGAACAGATGAGGGCCATGAGCTAAAACAGAAAATTAACGGCTTAAGGATATTCTTGGAAACTGCTGAGAAGGACAGGATTGAGTTACTTGTTAACGAAAATCCAAAGTATTTTTATGACATATTGCCTTTTGCCTATGTATTGGGTGTATCGGATAAATGGATTAAGAATTTTGAAGGTCTGTCAATTGAAAGACCGGATTGGTACTACGGCAACGAGTTTACCTATATGACGATGTATCACTTTATGCATCATGGTATGGCTGAAGTTTCTAAGACCATGGTTTCCGTGCCTGACAACGACGGATCAACGGGCGGCGGATTTTCTGCAGGCTCGGGAGGAGGATTTGCAGGCGGCGGCTTCGGCGGCGGAGGCGGCGGAAGCTGGTAATCCTAATTAAAGAAAAAATGCGTAAATCAAATTTTGATTTACGCATTTTGTATGTTTGTTATTTTATTGTATTTTAATCGTTTTTGTTAGCTTGTTGCTTTGCGTTTTGTTCTGCAAGTCTGTTTGCACGCTTTTCTGCAAGCTCAACGATCATTTGCTGCTGAAGATCACCGTGAATGTTGTAGAATATGAATGAAACACCGTACAAGCCTCTTGCTAACGCAGGAAGGATACAGAATATCGCCCATATACCGTTTAGCATTTTCGGATCTGTTTGCGGAATTGCATTACCGAGTGAGTCGGTGAGAGGAATATAGTTAATCCATGTAAGTACCATACCTGAAAGCCAGCTTGTAACAGATGTAGCAAGCTTACCGAAATAACCCTGCACTGTTGTAACGAGAGCCTCGTTTCTAAGGCCGTGCTTCCATTCCATATAGTCAAGTGCTTCCGCACTGAGAATAGGACCTGTTACATTCAGGATTTTATTTGGAAGACCGCAAATTGTGAGTGCGAAAATTACCCAAATGAGATTTAAGATAAAGTGGTCAGAGAAGGTTTGTCCGAACGGATGGAAGCCGATGAAGAATGTAGTCATGTAAGCAAAGAAACCAAACAATCCTGCACAAATTGCCGTTGTTCTTGCACCGAATTTCTTAACAAGCTTTGCAGCAAGAGGAATCATAACATAGTTCGGAATACCTGTGAAAAGACCGCAAATTGTACCGTTTATAAGTGAGCCGGTATTGTTAAGCCAGAAAATCTGCTCCGATGAACCGCCGACGGACTTAAATGCATTGAAGAATTCTGCAAAAATGATTGCAAAGAGAGGCCTGTTGGTGAAAATGTTTTTAAGTGACTCAAGGATTGATGTTTCCTTCATCTCTTCACGGCTCATAAGAGGCACACGCTCTCTGAGGTTGAAGAAGCCGAATACGGCAAAGCCGCCTGACAAAATCAACATGAAGAAGGCAAATCCTGTATATACGCCGCTCATTGTAAATTTAGGACTGAGCTTTGGTAAAAGAGTTACAAGAACCGGTACAAGTGACGGGAGCCATACACCGAAAAGCTCAAAGAACTTTGTCGTCGTGATAAGATTGTTTCTCTCGTCGGTGTTTGGAGTGACATTGTATATCATAAGACCCCATGCACCGAAATAACTCATGCCTAAGCCGTAAATGATTGTTGCAA
>CAMGDK010000186.1 GCA_946042285.1 uncultured Clostridia bacterium
TTACATAAGCTCGACGATTGTGTCGGAAAGCTCTGTCGGATTTTCAAGGTCAAGACCTGCGATAAGCCTTGCCGAAGCATACAAAAGCTTTGCATACTTTGCAAGTGCTTCATCATCTGCCGATGAAAGCTTGTCAAGCACTGAATGATTAGGGTTAATCTCAAGCACAAGCTGAGCCTTTACGCCCTGATTGGCGCCTCCCATTTGCTTGAGCACCTTTTCCATCTCAAGTGAAACATAGCCCTCTGTTGAAAGACCGACCGGATGACTGCCAAGCTTGTTTGAAAGCTTAACGGCAGTAACCTCTCCTTCAAGAGCATTCTTGATTTTTTCAAGCATATCCTTTGAGTCCTCATTTTTCTTTGAGATTGACTCCTTTTCTGCATCTGTGCTTAAATCAAGGTCGTCCTTGCAGATATTTACAAAGTGCTTGCCGTCATATTCCATAAGCATTTGAATCGCAAATTCATCTACATCATCTGTGAAATAAAGGATTTCATATCCCTTTTGCTTAACTGCATCTGCCTGAGGAAGCAAAGCAATTTTTGAGGCACTGTCACCGCAAGCGTAGTAGATGTCCTTTTGAGAATCTGCCATTCTGCCTACATACTCCTTGAGAGTAGTGTACTTATCCTCGCTTGATGACTTGAACATTAAAAGGTCCTTAAGTCCGTCCTTCTCCATGCCGTAATTAGCATACACGCCGTATTTAAGCTGTGTGCCGAATGTGTCGAAGAATTTTTCGTACTTTTCTCTATCGTTTGTAAGCATTTTCTTAAGCTCGTTCTTAAGCTTTTTATCAATAGCCTTTGCAATAATCTTAAGCTGGTGATCGTGCTGAAGCATCTCTCTGCTGATATTGAGGCTAAGGTCTGCACTGTCAACAAGGCCTTTAACAAAGCTGAAATAATCAGGCAAAAGATCTGCACACTTATCCATGATAAGCACACCGTTTGAATAAAGCTGTAAGCCCTTTTCGTATTCCTTTGAATAGAAATCATAAGGCGGATTTTCAGGAATGTACATAAGGGCATCAAATGTAGCCTGTCCCTCTGTCTTTGAATGAATTACTGCAAGCGGATCTGAGTAGTCCATAAACTTTTGCTTGTAAAACTCATTATAATCCTCTGCCTTGATTTCACTCTTTGCCTTTCTCCAAATAGGCACCATTGAGTTAAGAGTCTCCTCGGCAACCTCGGTGATATATTCACCCTCATTGTCAGCGTCAGGCACCTGATGACTCATTTCCATAACGATCGGATAACGGATATAATCGCTGTATTTCTTTACAAGATTATCAATGTTGTACTGCTCAAGATACTGTGAATAATCATCATTCTCTGTATCCTCCTTGATATGAAGAGTGATGATTGTGCCTGCTTCGTCCTTTTCACACGGCTCAATTGTGTAGCCCTCGACGCCGGTTGATGTCCACCTGTGTGCCTCGCCTTCGCCAAACGCCTTAGAAACAACCTCAATCCTATCGGCAACCATAAATGATGAATAAAAGCCTACACCGAACTGACCGATAACGGAAATATCCTCATTTGTATCGGCATCCTGATTTTCCTTTTTGAAATTGAACGAGTCACTCTTTGCGATTGTGCCGAGGTTGCTTTCAAGCTCACTTTCACTCATACCTATACCATTATCCGAAATGGTGATGGTCCTTGCATCCTTATCAAGCTTGATTTCGATTTTAAAATCACCTCTCGAAAGTGAAACACTGTCATCCGTCAACGACTTAAAATAAAGCTTGTCGATAGCATCGCTTGCATTTGAAATAAGCTCACGAAGAAAAATCTCCTTATGAGTGTAAATTGAGTTAATCATCATATCAAGCAATTTTTTTGACTCTGCCTTAAACTGCTTTTTTCTCATACAAATCACCTGTCTTTTTAATAATTAGCACTCTCACTCTTTGAGTGCTAATTCAATTATAGCCTTTATTTTCTCAATGTCAATAGTTTGGAGAAAAATTTTAAAAATATTGACATTTTGCAGACGTTGCAATAATATATATTTAGAATTACCAATATTATAAGAGGTGTTAAAATGGTCAAGAACAAAAAGAAAAGCACGGCAAAAAAAGTAACTCTTGCGATATTACTTTGCATTGTCGCAGCACTCGCAGGCACTATAATTGTATCGGCAAATCACAAATCGAATCCTAATAATCTTATAGACTATGACACATCAAACCCATACATTGCCTCAAGCGGTACAGGCATGGATGACACGGATATTTCCGGTCACAGAAGCGGTGGCGGAATTGCGCCTGAGGAAACGATGATGGCATTCAAAAACTGCGCAGAAAATGATAATTTTGAAATTGATGTTTTTGAATTTGATCTTCACATTACAAAGGACGACAGGCTTGTGCTTTTGCACGATGACACGCTTGACAGAACATCTGACTGCGAGAAAGTTTTCGGCGAAACAGAGGTTAGGCCCGAAACCAAGACATACGAGGAATTAAGGCAGCTTAACATGGGTGCGAAGTTTGAAACAGAAAGCGGTGAAATGCCCTATGCC
>CAMGDK010000187.1 GCA_946042285.1 uncultured Clostridia bacterium
GACCTGTGTGGTCAAAGGATGCACTGCTTAACTTGATTGTTGTACCTGATTTTAAACTGATAGGTAAAATGTTAAATGTTGTTGAGGCAATTCCCGTAAAGTTACCCTTACCTGTAACAGTTACGGTTGCAACACCTGCATTAGTGTTGTTTTCGTAAGCAATATCGTAATCAATACCCAATTTAAGTGTTAAGCCATTTGCTTTTACGCTAACCGGCGGAGTGATAGGATTTCCGTTGTAAGCTTGATTTTTTATATTGCTAATCTCTGCAATACCGCTAATGTTTAATTGGTTAATAGTGAAAGGAACGGTTTTAATTCCGGCGTAAGCACCCTTACCGGTGATTATCATAGTAGCCATACCTACGGACACATTGTTTTCAAACGCTATTGTATAGTCAGTTCCGTAAACAAGTACATTTCCTCCAAAAGTAACCATCAGGTTAGGGAAATCATTGATACCGTAAGCAGAGCCTTTGTAAGAGACATTTCCTATTCCTGTAACGTTTGCTGAAGCGATATTTCTTGAAACGGTAATTGTAATCTCTTTCTTTGCAGAGCAGTTTTTATAATCATTTGTATCATAGCATGCATACGCAATAATCTTTGCAGTTCCGATATTTTCGGTAGATGTAACAACTACCTTCTTTGTGTTAGAGTCGTACGATACATTAGCAACATCGGTGTTTGATGACTCGAAAACGATTGAATCCTTGTTTGTCGGCACATTCGGTAACAATGATACAACCTCAAATTCATAGCTTGAGTTAGTAGCGATTGTAGTGTTCCTACCGGTGTGATTGATTCCGGTAGATTTTGCGTTGCCTTGAATTACAATACTGTCTGCAACGCATCCGGTAAAGTCCGTTTGTCCCGGTAGAATAGAATATGCAGTGAATATGTATGTGCTTTCGCTTGAAAGCTTAACCGTGAGGTTGCTGCCTGCGTAGGAATAGCTTGCAATATTATTTGTTTCATCCTCAATAGCCTTTTCCGGTCCGTTGTTTACAGACACTCTCCAAACGATCATATCATTTGGTATTTTACCATCTGCTGTTTCTCGGTTACAAACAAGAGTAACAGTATCATTTGCATATACGCTGTATGTATTGGTGTTAGCGTCAATTAACTTTAGTGCAGCATTTCCAACCTTTTCAGGCGAAATTGCTATATTACTTGTTCTTATTGCATCCTCAATGTTGATGTCAATGCTGATGCTTTTTTTTGAATCGGATGTTGCAGTTATTGTAACGGTTTTTACCGATGTTGCATCTAAAACCTTTATGATACCCTCACTGTTTACACTAACGGCTTCAGGATTGCTTGATGTCCATGTGATGTTACCCTCGGCGTTTTCAGGTGTTTTAATGCAATCAATTTTCATTGATGAGCCAACAGGTAATACCTGTGTATCGGCTTTAAGCTCAAGCTTGCTTATTTCAGGCTTTACAACTATATCGCAATATGCACTCTTGTGGCTTACAGATCCGCTTGCAGTAATGCGGGCAGTACCACCGCTGACTGCTGTTACATAGCCTGAATTTTTATCAACAGTCGCAACAGTTGGATTATCGGATTCATATTCAAGCTTTTCATCAGCGTCACCCGGTGAATAGGTTAATTCCTTTGACAAATCAAAGGTGTTGTTTGTAACGGTAGCTAAAGAGTAGGATGGTTGATTAAAGCCGATTGTATCAATGCTCTCGAATTTGTTATATGTAATTCTAAGCACGCACATTAAGTCTCTTGAGTGACCACTGTTTGCCATGGAGGCAGCCTCAGCCTTAAGAAAATATGACCCTGTTTGATCATTAGTTATAGTGCAGGTATCACCAACAATACCAAGAGCAACACTTGTTGCCGGTTCTGTACACGCCTCATCGCGCCAAATTGAATAATTTATAACATCGTTTGATGTTGTATTATTTCGTGTCACATTGATGATTACATTATCATTAGTGAACGAAGTGATTGTAGGAATTGTTACTGTTCCTGCAGAAGCAGAATTATATGCAGGATATTTTGATGTGCTGCCCGAATTTGTAAGATTAAAACCTGAGAGAGGAATACATTTTTTTAGTGTAATTTTTTTTGTAAATGTGCCGTCCGAAGCGCTGAAAGTCAACTCTGACTCATCTACGGCTTTAGAACCGACAGTAATTATATAAGTATTTTCCTCTGGTACTATTGAGACATGTGAAGTATCTGAATCGCTTGATCCGAGATTGATGTCAGTAGTCAAAGAAGAAGGCTTGTTTACCTTTAAGGTTACAGATGTGTTTTGATCAACATAAAGCGTTGAAGATGAATCAACATAGCAAGATGTATTATTATTATCTACTCTTTCTATGGTGATTTCTTCGACTCCCGATGCAAATGCAGGGACTGTACTTGTGAATGTAAGCATAACTGCAAGAAGAACGGCAGTAATGCTTTTGAGATAGCGTTTCATAAAATACCTCCATATATAAACATATTTCTATCTGTCTCTTATACACATCTCCGAGCCCACGAGACAAGAGGCAATC
>CAMGDK010000188.1 GCA_946042285.1 uncultured Clostridia bacterium
CAAACTTATCAACAGCCTTGATAAGACCGAGGTTGCCCTCCTGAATAAGATCAAGAAACTGCATACCTCTGCCGACATATCTTTTTGCGATGCTTACAACAAGACGAAGGTTTGCTTCTGCAAGACGCTTTTTAGCCTCCTCGTCATCGTCGGAAATCCTAATGGCAAGCTCGATCTCCTCCTCTGCGGTGAGAAGAGGAACACGGCCTATCTCTTTAAGATAAACCTTTACGGGATCATCCATAGCGGCACTGTCGTTAACAGCAACTGTTTCTGCGGCATCTGTTTCCTTTGGAAGATCTACCTCAAGTGTAATACCGTCGAGAGCTTCTGCCGAAAAGTCGTCAATAATGCTAATATTTGAAGCATCAATTTGGTCGTTGAGCTTTTCAAGCTCCTCAACATCAAGATCAAGCTCAACAATAAGATTGTCAATTTCCTGAGTTGAAAGGTGACCTGATTGCTTACCCTTTTCAATGAGCTTTTTAAATGCTGCATTTTTCTTCTCTTCGCTGACTGATTGAGTAGGTGTAAGGTTAATTTCCTTCATTTTTTATCTCCTCTGCTCATTATGTATTTTTATTAAATAACTTTCTAAATTCATCCTCGGTCAAATCCGACAATGATAATTTATTATTCCTGTTGTATTCTTCATTTATTATCGAAATACAATCAGTAAATTCCTTTTTTGAATCCTTGCTTTCTTGATTTTTTGCAATAATACCGGACAATCGGTCAAATTCTTCCATTGTTAAAGAATCTCCGAAATTGATTAAATCAACATCAAGTCCGTCATCAATGCGCGAAACAATCAAGCCATAAGCCTTTTGAACAAAGCCCTTTGACAGCCTTGAGCCGTCAAACTCTTTGCATAGCCTACTGCAATCCGGATACCTAAACAGCAAGCCGAGTATTCTCTCCTCCGCCTTCATTTGACGAATTGAAATATCGCTTTGCATGCTCAATTGATTATCGTGCCGAACTGCATTGTCAACAATTTTGTTATATTTCTGTTTAGTTGCAGATCTGCGCTTCCTTTTGATATAGGCATCTAACTGAAGCTTAATGCTCGACTTGTCCACCTCAAGCTCATCGGCAATACGGCTTAAATAAATATCCTGTTCTATCGGACTTACATCCGACAATATTTTTATTGCGGCGTTGATATAATCAATTTTGCCCTGCGATGTATTTATGTTAAGCCTGTCCTTGATATTGAATAAGGAAAACTCAATTTCATTAGATGCGCCGTCAAGCATTCCCTTAAACTTATCCCTGCCAAGCTTTTTAATGATTTCGTCAGGATCCTTACCGCCGGATAAGGTCGGAATCCTAACCTTAACATCTGCATCCCTAAACAGCCTTACAGCCTTTGCAAGTGCCTTCTGCCCTGCATCGTCATTATCATAGGCAAGAACCACCTCGTTGGTATATCTGCTTATTAGGCGAACCTGCTCGGGAGTAAGTGCGGTACCGCAACCGGCAACAGCGTTTTTAAAGCCTGCCTGATACATTGCGATAACATCCATATATCCCTCACACAATATCAGGTAATCTTCACCGCTGTCCTTTGCATTGTTAAGTGAAAAAAGCTCGTAGGTTTTTTTATAAACAAGAGTTTCGGAGGTGTTAACATACTTCGGCTTACTGTCATCAAGAACTCTTCCGCCGAAAGCAATAACATTTCCCCTTACATCAATTATGGGTGTCATTACTCTGTTTTTGAATGTGTCATAATACCTGTTGCTTTTGCCGAGCTTGATTACGCCGGCATCAAGCATTTCACTGAAGGTAAATCCGAGACTCTTTAAATGCTTTAAAAGAGAGTCCCATTTATCAGGAGCATAGCCCAAGCCAAACTTTTTAATTGTTGATAACGACAGTCCTCTGTTTAGAAAATAATTTAATCCTCTGTTTTTGAATGTGTCATAATACCTGTTGCTTTTGCCGAGCTTGATTACGCCGGCATCAAGCATTTCACTGAAGGTAAATCCGAGACTCTTTAAATGCTTTAAAAGAGAGTCCCATTTATCAGGAGCATAGCCCAAGCCAAACTTTTTAATTGTTGATAACGACAGTCCTCTGTTTAGAAAATAATTTAATCCTGCTTCGCCCTCCTGACTCATTAAGCAAGAGTGAAAAAACCTTGCGCTTTCACGATTGATTTCAAGTATTCTTCTTCGCTTTTTTGAAAGGCTGTCATCAAAGCCGTCGTCAGGCATTTGCATACCTGCACGCTGAGCTAAAAGCTTAATTGCATCAATATAATCAAGATTTTCTATCTTCCTTATGAAGCCAACTGCATCACCGCCTGCACCGCAACCAAAGCAGTAAAACGACTGCGTGTCATTATACACGGTAAACGACGGCGTCTTCTCATTATGAAACGGGCACAGCCCGACTGATGTTGAGCCTCTTTTCTTTAACGAGATATAGGTTGAGATTACCTCCTCTATATCTGTTTTATATTTCAGCTCCTGCAAAAAATGCTCGTTAAGAGGCAACAATCTCAACT